>NZ_CAJHBH010000117.1:0-561 GCF_904846585.1 Psychrobacter sp. H7-1 | reverse complement strand
GCTGAATAATGCAGCAGCAGCGGCAGAGATTAAGAATGCGGCTGAATCAGCGAAGAGTGGTGTACAGACCTTAAATGTAGACGTTGTACCGTTAAACAAAGTATTTAACACCACCACACGCGACTTTGACGCAGATAGCACAAGCGTTGTTGCCCGCGCTGATCTGGCCTCAGAATCAGCGCCAGGCGCAGCTGATGGACTACTAGGTCCACTTACCATTGCTATCTCAGGTGATAATGACGCAGAGGTTTCAGACACCAACGGCTTTAAAGCGCATGAAGATACCGCACAGGTTGATGCTTTAGGCAACAAACTGCCATTAACGTATACCTCAACGTATAAGGACTTTGGCGATGAGATGCGTATTGGTCACATTGATGGTCAAGCGGTATTTAGTGATCTAGCCCTACCTGTTAATGGTGCAGCCGTTATTGGTAATGCCACCCAAGCGGCCAATATGCCAACAGAGGGCAGTGTCGGTTATAGCGGTGATGCCACCCATCGTCAGCTAGGCATTGGTAATGCCATCGAATTTGGTTCATCGGTATTTACCGCAGACTT
>NZ_CAJHBH010000116.1:0-540 GCF_904846585.1 Psychrobacter sp. H7-1 | reverse complement strand
AACCAAACGAGGATTCAAAAGAGTTTAGGCTATAAGTCGCCAAGACAGGTGTGGTTT
This sequence comes from Psychrobacter sp. H7-1, assembly GCF_904846585.1. Classification (NCBI taxonomy): domain Bacteria; kingdom Pseudomonadati; phylum Pseudomonadota; class Gammaproteobacteria; order Moraxellales; family Moraxellaceae; genus Psychrobacter; species Psychrobacter sp. H7-1. The sequence goes on along the minus strand of NZ_CAJHBH010000116.1, from coordinate 483 downwards.
GACTATTATCGTCAAGCTGCTTGATTCAAATCTCCCAAGTTTAACTGTACGGATTTGACGGCAGGGGTCATTTTGCAGTTTCGATAATCGAAGGGGGTTGGTTTACTAGCTATAGTAATGCTCTAAGTAAAGCACTTTTTGAAATATCAAAAACATTGAATGGTCAAGTAGTTTGGAGGCTTGATTCTAAAACCTGCGATCCCTCACAAATTATACCAAAAGTAAAGAGTAAAATTGGAGTACACGCACCTAACTTTATTGAATCCGTTGAAAAATTTGGCCTCACTGAAAAAATAAGATTTGATGTTATGAGAGAACATACTTATGAAAAGTGATAAAAGAGGATTGTTATTTCTATTAGGGCGTGTTGAACATTCATAATTTGAGCCAGATATAAGCACAAGCAAGGGCGACCGTATTTTCATAACTCTGCTTGAGCTTATCAAATCTAGTGGCAACCGCCCTATACTGTTTTAGCTTAGC
>NZ_CAJHBH010000115.1:0-575 GCF_904846585.1 Psychrobacter sp. H7-1 | reverse complement strand
AGCAAGGCCTGTGTGCCCAGCGCTGTGGTACAAGCAAGACAACGCCTCGGGCATGAGCCTCTAAAGCAGCTATTTCATCAACTAAGTGCTCACTACCAAACAGAATCACGAGCCCAGCAGCAAGACTTCATGGGACTTAGCGTCCACGCTGTAGACGGCGTCGTATACTCACTCCCATACACTGATGAGAACCTTCAGCACTTTAGCTCAAGCAAAGGCAGAACTAAAGAGGCGCCCTATCCCCAAATGCGTTCGGTATGCCTGATCAATACTGACACGCATGAGATCATTGACACAACCCTTGGAGATATGAGTCAAGGAGAGATCACCTTAGCCCATCAGCTAAATGTTCAAGATAATAGCATTACGCTCTTTGATAGAGCCTATTTCTCAGCAGACTTACTGATTAGTTGGCAACAAGCCCATCCAAACAGCCACTGGCTCATGTGGGCTAAAGATAATCTGCGTTACACTGTGATTAAAACCTTTAGTGAAGGGGACTACTTAATACAAATGCCCGTCTCTCCTCAGGCACAAAAGAAAAATCCAAACCTACCTGCTACTTGGCAAGCTCG
>NZ_CAJHBH010000114.1:0-579 GCF_904846585.1 Psychrobacter sp. H7-1 | reverse complement strand
GCTGACTGGTATTTTTTTTGGGATATTTTTGTGGTTTACCCTTAACTACCCTCGGGCAAGATCGCTTTCTACGTTCAGGAATAACAAACAATTTCCCTTCCTCTAAAAGTGCATCTAACAACTTAGGGAAGAGGCCCGCAGCCTGTAAAGGCGCAAACCGTAACAGATCAACAATCGTAATAGACGCCATATGGAAGCTAATTCGTAGAGGGCTAACCTTAGCCCTAAGAGCCATATAGCGCATCAAACGTCTTATCAGATTATAAGCAATCATAAGCCCCCAGAACTCTTGTAACACAAGCTGTGGCAGCTTACTTCTTAACACCAGCCCCTCCTGTAGATCAGACTTAATTTCCCTAAAAGCCATCTCAATCTCCCAGCGCTGCAAATACAGCTGTGCCACTTTATCCTTAGTAAAGCGTTTATCATCTATTAAAGAGGTGATGTATCGTCTTGTCTTACCCTCATAACGACACTCAATTAATCGAGCTTGCCAAGTATCGGGTAGGTTTGGGTTTTTCTTTTGAGCTTGGGGAGAAACCGGCATTTGTATCAAGTAGTCCCCTTCACTAAAGGTTT
>NZ_CAJHBH010000113.1:0-629 GCF_904846585.1 Psychrobacter sp. H7-1 | reverse complement strand
ATCTTCCTGAGATATTGCCATTATTGTCTGATATCTTCTTAACGGCTTCAGCTTTAAATTCTGTGCTATAGGTTCTTATTTTCTTGACCATGATAAGCTCCGATTAATATGCTTAGTTTACCAAGTTTACTTGTACGGTTTCTTCAGCATAGCTCAAAGTGTCATATGCCAACTAATGGGAGTTAGATATCTGACTATAAAAGGCTATTGCCATTTTGCAGGCATTAGTCAAAGTAGTTATGAATATAAGCAATGTAAATTTGCACTAGAAAAGCGTGTTCTAGGTATCCCTCAAAATATGAACTGGCTGAGTGGTGTACCCTAATGAATATAAAGAAATTTGATAACAACGAATTACAAGTGGTCCTAGATCAGCTAGTACCATTTCATTCACCGCACTATATAAAAGTACAAAATCTAATTATTAACCTTATTCAAATTAAACCCAGCTTTTGCCTTTACGTTGGTGAACATGCCAGCCTAGATATGCCAGTATTTACATCGTGAACCGCCCCGAGTATATCGGAGAGTGGATTACTTGAGTCAGGCAGCTTTGTTTGACTCATTAAGACTATCATAGTATCGTCTCTCAAACTCAAAAGGCGACACATAACCAATCGTACTATGAA
>NZ_CAJHBH010000112.1:0-630 GCF_904846585.1 Psychrobacter sp. H7-1 | reverse complement strand
GCAAATGCGTCTTAATCTAGACTCACAGGCCTGTGTACCCAGTGCAGTCGTACAAGCAAGACAACGCCTCGGGCATGAACCTCTAAAGCAGCTATTTCATCAACTAAGTGCTCACTACCAAACAGAAACACTAACCCAGCAGCAAGACTTTATGGGACTTAGCGTCCAAGCTGTAGACGGTGTCGTATACTCACTACCCTATACTGATGAGAACCTTCAGCACTTTAGTTCAAGCAAAGGCAGAACCAAAGAGGCGCCCTATCCACAAATGCGTTCGGTATGCCTGATCAATACTGACACGCATGAGATCATTGACACAACCCTTGGAGATATGGGTCAAGGAGAGATCACCTTAGCCCGTCAGCTAAACGTTCAAGACAATAGCATTACGCTATTTGATAGAGCCTATTTCTCAGCAGACCTACTTATCAGTTGGCAACAAACCCATCCAAACAGTCATTGGCTTATGCGGGCTAAAGATAATCTGCGTTACACTGTGATTAAAACCTTTAGTGAAGGGGACTACTTGATACAAATGCCGGTTTCTCCCCAAGCTCAAAAGAAAAACCCAAACCTACCCGATACTTGGCAAGCTCGATTAATTGAGTGTCGTTATGAGGGTAAGACAAG
>NZ_CAJHBH010000111.1:0-688 GCF_904846585.1 Psychrobacter sp. H7-1 | reverse complement strand
ATAAAGAATGATAATTTTTATAGTTAGTCACTTACCCGAAAAGAGTAAGCCCCAACTTTAATTTTTAGCATCCTAAATCAGCAAAAATCCACACAAGTTGTTCTTTGATTTAAGCTTTTAAATAGTTACTTAGCTTGTCGTCCAAGCCTAAGTTGTATCTTTGCTTAGCATCGTTGTTATTAATTAGTAACAACGTTATCGCTAAGCAGGCTGACTATTATATAGATTTTAATATCGTTGTCAACACTTAATTTTTAATTTTCTCTAAGCTGACCAGCTTTAATCTCTCGATTTGCTGCCCGATGTCCGTCTTAGTGAGGGCGTATTATAGAGGGTTTATTTTTTGAGTCAACCCTTAATTCAATATTTTCTACTATTTTCTCTAATTAGACTCAGTTTTAAGTGATGAAGGCCTAAGTCGTTGGATATATTGCCAATTAAACTAGGTAAGTCATAGACTTAATAATCAACGATATTTATAACACTGCAAAGATTACCTCTACATAATCTTGTGTTCATTAAATGAAAGATTACTCTAGTAGATGTGCGATCTTTAAAAACGCCCTGCAAATGAAAAAGCCCCCATTCGGATGAATGGGGGCTTTTAGGTATAGGGAGCTGACGATGACCTACTCTCACATGGGCGAACCACACTACCATTGGCGCGACGATGTTTCACTTCTGAGTT
>NZ_CAJHBH010000110.1:0-720 GCF_904846585.1 Psychrobacter sp. H7-1 | reverse complement strand
GCTTGTTTGAGTATATTAACAATCTGAGTGTCGGTAAATCTTGATTTTTTCATGTCGAAATCTCCTGCTGGTATTTTAGCAGTTAGTTTCTACTTTTACGTGTTATTGTTTTTCGGGGTGATTACCCATCACCTACTGAAAGCTCATTACTCAACTTAGTTTTAAATAATATGTTCCCATTTTGATCATACTTTATTATGGCCTCATTTGTAAGAAGTATAATATCTCCCTTACTTGTAACTAAAGATCTAACACCAAAATCATAATTATTGGTATTATCAAATATAAAACTATTATTAGAATGAAATTTAGTGTCTAGTTGACCTGAGCTATCAAGCACTTTTATAAATGAAATAGGATTGCCTTTATAATCATTAGTACCTCCGACAACAATTAACTGTCCATTACCAAATGATTCTATACTAGATATAGAGATATGCTGTCCATTAGTGATACGTACTTCACCATTGCTCCCAAAACTAGTATCTAAACTACCATTTTCATTAAAACGTTTTATAGCATGATAACTATACTGAGCTATGCTGAAGAAACCGTACAAGTAAACTTGGTAAACTAAGCATATTAATCGGAGTTTATCATGGTCAAGAAAATAAGAACCTATAGCACAGAATTTAAAGCTGAAGCCGTTAAGAAGATATCAGACAATAATGGCAATATCTCAGCAACCGCAAAGCAGCTTGGCATTGCCATGCAAACGCT
>NZ_CAJHBH010000109.1:0-732 GCF_904846585.1 Psychrobacter sp. H7-1 | reverse complement strand
GTACAACCCATATTATGAAATAGTTTAGGTAGATTATTCTCCATCCATCCTTGGCGTAGAAATTTAGCCTGTGCCCATTTTTTCTCAATAGGGTTTAAATCGGGACTGTACGGCGGTAGAAATAACAAGCGATGACCATGTCTATTGAGCAGTCTCTGAACGCGTTTGTGAAAGCTAGCGTTATCCATGACAATCACGCATTTAGTTTTAAGGCTTGGTATTAGCGTGTCTTTGCACCAGTTATAGAAGATATCGCCATTGATGTTCTTCTCAAAGTAATCGAGTGCAAACAGCGTCTTGTCATAGAGAGCACCAATAACGTTGGTTCGTTTTTTACCTTGCCAGTTGTAACTATCGATGCAAGGGGTTCCAATAGGTGCATAGCCATGAGAACGAATGGTTTCAGACTCAAAGCCGCTTTCATCCATGTATACAATAGCAAGGCCTTGAGCAATGTATTTGTTAAGTTTGCTTAGATACTTAGCTCTCTTTATGGGGCAAGCTTTTGGATGCGCCAAGGTCTTTTTTTTGACTGACACCAAGGCGTTTTAAAGCAGCCTCGATGCCCGACTTGCTACACCCAAAACGCTGTGCTCTCTCGTACAGGTAATCGTCTGGATGTTGTTCAACATCTTTTAATAATGCTTCGTTAGGTATTTTACTGGGTGGTTTATTGCGAGTGAGTTTGATACTAGGATCTTTGAGCCAATTCTGTAGCGTGGCCTTACTAAT
>NZ_CAJHBH010000108.1:0-818 GCF_904846585.1 Psychrobacter sp. H7-1 | reverse complement strand
TAGGGCGTGTTGAACATTCATAATTTGAGCCAGATATAAGCACAAGCAAGAGCGACCGTATTTTCATAACTCTGCTTGAGCTTATCAAACCTGGTGGCAACCGCCCTATACTGCTTTAGCTTAGCGAAAGCATTTTCTACTAGATGCCTGGCTTTATACAAGTCCCAGTCCATATGGTCGTTAGAATACTGAGTGTTTCGTTTTCGAGGGATGTTATCCTGCGTCCCTGCTTGTTCAATATGGGCTCGTAGCGCATCAGAATCATAGCCTTTATCGGCACATAAAACCTCTGTATTACTCAAATTAACCTTATCTATTAAATCAGGTGCGACTTTGACATCGTGGGTTGTGCCATCTGATAAAAGAAAGGTAATCGGATTGCCATGAGCATCAACTGCTAAGTGAATCTTGGTCGCGCGGCCTGCCACACTTTTGCTAATGGATTGTAGGTTCTCATTGCCACTACTGCTGTGCTGATGCGCCTTGATATGAGTACCATCAATGAAGACCCACTCAAGGTCTGCGTCTTTGATCAGTAACGTAAATAATGCAATCAGCTTATTACTGCGAGACCAGCGCTGGTAAGCTTTATAGATGGTATTGGGCTTGCCAAAATACTCGGGTAAGTCGCGCCAAGGACAGCCAACACGCATGCGATAAAGCACGCCTTCAACCGTTTGTCTAAGATTTCCTTTGTCATAGATATTAAGTTCTAGTAATATAGGTTTCAGTCTTGTCCAGTGTTCATCTTTGAGCATAGTGCGAGGCATAGCGAACGATATCTTTTTTGTGTGAGAACTTAAAGATTAACCGTTCGC
>NZ_CAJHBH010000107.1:0-818 GCF_904846585.1 Psychrobacter sp. H7-1 | reverse complement strand
TAGGGCGTGTTGAACATTCATAATTTGAGCCAGATATAAGCGCAAGCGAGAGCGACTGTATTTTCATAACTCTGCTTGAGCTTATCAAATCTGGTGGCAACCGCCCTATACTGCTTTAACTTGGCAAAAGCATTTTCTACTAAGTGTCGTACTTTATACAAGTCCCAGTCCATATGGTCGTTAGAAGACTTAGTGTTTCGTTTTCGAGGGATGTTATCATGCGTCCCGGCTTGTTCAATATGCGCTCGTAGTGCATCAGAATCATAGCCTTTATCCGCACATAAAACCTCTGTATTGCTCAAATTAACTTTGTCTATTAAATCAGGTGCGACTTTAGCATCGTGGGTCGTACCATCTGACAAGATAAAGGTGATAGGATTGCCATGAGCATCTACTGCCAAGTGAATCTTGGTCGCGCGTCCTGCCACACTTTTACTAATGGATTGTAGGTTCTCATTGCCACCACTGCTGTGCTGATGCGCCTTGATATGAGTACCATCAATGAAGACCCACTCAAGATCTGCGTCTTTGATTAATAAAGCAAACAGCGTAATCAGCTTATTACTACGAAACCAGCGCTGGTAAGCTTTATAGATGGTATTAGGCTTGCCAAAACACTCGGGTAAGTCGCGCCAAGGACAGCCAACACGCATGCGATAAAGTACGCCTTCAACCGTTTGTCTAAGATTTTCTTTGTCATAGATATTAAGTTCTAGTAATATAGGTTTCAGTCTTGTCCAGTGTTCATCTTTGAGCATAGTGCGAGGCATAGCGAACGATATCTTTTTTGTGTGAGAACTTAAAGATTAACCGTTCGC
>NZ_CAJHBH010000106.1:0-839 GCF_904846585.1 Psychrobacter sp. H7-1 | reverse complement strand
ATTCAGCAGACTTTCGAGCTCAAGTGATTAAAAGTGTCGAACAACAAGGCATGAGTATCAGGCAAGCCAGTGTATTCTATGGTATTAGTAAGGCCACGCTACAGAATTGGCTCAAAGATCCTAGTATTAAACTAACTCGCAATAAACCACCAAATAAAATACCTAATGAAGCGCTATTAAAAGATGTTGAACAGCATCCAGACGATTACATGTACGAAAGAGCACAGCGTTTTGGATGTAGTAAGTCGGGCATCGAGGCCGCTTTAAAACGTCTTGGCATTAGTCAAAAAAAAGACCTTAGAGCATCCAAAAGCTTGCCCATTAAACAGAGCTAAATATCTAAGTAAACTGGGCGACTACATCGCTCAAGGCTATGCAATTGTATACATGGATGAAAGCGGCTTTGAGTCTGAAACCATTCGTTCTCATGGTTATTCACCTATTGGAACCCCTTGCATTGATTGCTATAACTGGCAAGGTAAAAAGCGCACCAACGTTATTGGTGCCTTATATAAAAAAGCGTTATTTGCCCTAGATTACTTCGAAAAGAATATCAATGGCGATATATTCTACAACTGGTGCAAAGACACGCTAATACCAAGCCTTAAAACTAAATGCGTGATTGTCATGGATAACGCTAGCTTTCACAAACGCGTTCAGAGATTGCTCAATAGACATGGTCATCGCCTGCTATTTCTACCGCCTTATAGTCCCGATTTAAACCCTATTGAGAAAAAATGGGCACAGGCGAAGTTTTTGCGCCAAGGGTGGATGGAGAATAATTTACCTAAACTGTTTCATGATATGGGTTGTACCAATTTTATTTTGGATTGACTATA
>NZ_CAJHBH010000105.1:0-855 GCF_904846585.1 Psychrobacter sp. H7-1 | reverse complement strand
TCTCGAACTCAGAAGTGAAACATCGTCGCGCCAATGGTAGTGTGGTTCGCCCATGTGAGAGTAGGTCATCGTCAGCTCCCTATACCTAAAAGCCCCCATTCATCCGAATGGGGGCTTTTTCATTTGCTGGCTTCAATGCTAAGACTATATGAGATTTTACATCTTAAATAAATTAATAGACTGTTTACTAATGCTTTATATATAATATTAATTTAGCTTAACGTACATTTAATTATATTATTGATATAGAAAGGATCGCTTGATGAGAATAAAGCATATTATATCTATTACTTCGCTGCTTTCTATTACACCTTTAGCAATGGCAAGTATAAGTTGTGATAAAAATTCATTGAATAATCTAGGATGTACTGATGCATCAATGTATCAAACTGACTCATTAGATGCGCCCAGTAATAAGAAAGGAGTTGAATGGCTTGCTAATCACTTTGGCAAAACTCGAAGTGATGATAGCATTACATATGGTAAAGATTCTCTTGTTGCTACTGCAGATAATAAGGCAAAACACTGGCAACAAGAGACACTTAATAGCGATAAAAATAATGATAGATCTGTATGTCGTATCAACTCTTTTGGCATGACCATATGTAATTAGCTAGGTTGCTAACTTAACCTGGAATTTGCAAGTAATTGAGGTTGACCTATTGCTCAAAGTCTATATAATACGTCCCTAAGTTAAGGAAACTATTTGAAGATTGTTCTAAATTAACAAAAAATCAAATAAAACGAAAAAAGCCCTTGACTAAGAAAATAAAGCGTCTATAATACGCACCTCATCGGGACAACGGGATTGATAATCGATAAGATTTAGAGGTTGTTACCTAACGAATTAAAACA
>NZ_CAJHBH010000104.1:0-859 GCF_904846585.1 Psychrobacter sp. H7-1 | reverse complement strand
GCTATCTTCTTGACGGCCTCGGCTTTAAATTCGTCACTGTAGCTTCTTATTTTCTTGGTCATGATAAACTCCGATTAATACGCTTAGTTTACCAAGTTTAGGTGTACGGTTTCTTCAGCATAGCTCAAAACGGCTTGATAGATCAGACCTTAATTGTAGTTCAGATGAAGAAAGAGTTGCTTGAGATAAATAATTAAGACTATTGTAAATTAAATACGCAGCTATACTAACTCGTGGTTCGGGATTCTTAATACCAAAGATATTACCTTCTAACCCGTAGAAGAAAGAACATGGGTGACCTTTAAATTCTTTGTTTAAGTAAGCAATGATATCTGAAAGCTTCATTTCTACTTTATTGATGCTTACAGGAATCCCTCCTTTAAAACCGAGCTCTAACAATACCTCTTTGCCCTCCCACTCCTTATCTCTGATCTCTTTAATTGGTAGTTTTCTTTCAGGGATTTCTATATCACCGTTCTCAATTACCTTACACCATAGATTCTCATCTATCGAATAAACCCCTCTTGAGCTGTTAAAAAATACCTTTAGGTTTTCTGGTAAGCTGTTAGTTTTACTATCTCTAGTTATGTACTCACCAATAGAAGGGGTAAAGAAATACTTTTCAGGAGCAAGTATCTCTATTGTTTTTGCAATTCTGAAAAAGGTATTTTGAAAAGCAGTGACATTAGATGCAATTATATCTATGTCGAGTTTATTGGCGTACTCAATTGCTTTTGAACCGCCCCGAGTATATCGGAGAGTGGATTACTTGAGTCAGGCAGCTTTGTTTGACTCATTAAGACTATCATAGTATCGTCTCTCAAACTCAAAAGGCGACACATAACCAATCGTACTATGA
>NZ_CAJHBH010000103.1:0-977 GCF_904846585.1 Psychrobacter sp. H7-1 | reverse complement strand
GACTACGCCTGCTCATCTTATACCAATACAGTATGGGCAAAGCCACTAAAGATATTGCCAAAGACCTCTGCATACATCCTGAAACTGCCAGACGTACATTGAAGCGATATCATGAACGAGGACTTGAGAGTATCTACGATCGTCATCGTCGAGGTCGTCACAGCAAATTGGCAGAAGCAGACATAGCCGCTTTTAAAGCCATGATAGTCTCTGAACAAGAAAAGCGAGCTGGCGGTCGTCTAACCGGCAAAGACATTCAGCAATTGGCTAAAGAACACTACAACGCTCACTACACCGTTAACGGTATCTACGAGCTACTCAAGCGTATTGGTATGAGTTGGATAAGTGCTCGTAGTCAGCATCCAAAAGCCGACATACAAGCTCAAGACGCTTTTAAAAAAACTTTATAGCACAGGTTAAGGCATCACTGCCCACTGATGTGAGCTTAGATCAAGTGGACATCTGGTTTCAAGATGAAACTCGAATAGGACAACAAGGCTCATTGACCAGAGTTTGGCATTACCGCGGTGGGCGACCTCGACTGATCAAGCAGCAACAGTTTCATTCCGCTTATCTGTTTGGTGCCTTTTGTCCAGCGACAAAGAAGGCGGTCGGCTTAGTACTGCCTTCAGTGAATAAACATACTATGTTATTGCATATGCAAGAGATTAGTAAAGCCGTTCCAAAAGGACGTCATGCGGTGGTGGTGATGGATGGCGCATTATGGCATCAACCAAGCTTGAATCAGGCTAATGTCACTATGCTTAAACTACCGCCTTATTCACCTGAGCTCAATCCCTCTGAGAGAGTATGGCAGTACCTTAAGCAAAATGAGCTATCTAATCGTTGTTATGACAGTTATGAGGCTATTGTCGATGCCACTTGCTTGGCTTGGAATAATTTGCTTAAACAGCCACAAAGAATTCGGTCGTTAACTGCTCGTGCTTGGGCGCAACTTTAATTGTTGGGTTTGGTAT
>NZ_CAJHBH010000102.1:0-1012 GCF_904846585.1 Psychrobacter sp. H7-1 | reverse complement strand
CCGCAAAGCAGCTTGGCATTGCCATGCAAACGCTATCGAATTGGCATAACAAAGCCAACCAAGGCAAGCTCAAAGGCACAGAGCAATACGACCCTGATCTTATGACAGCTCTTCAAGAAATAAAGCAGCTCAAACGACAGCTCAAAGTTGCCGAAGAGGAGCGAGAGATATTAAAAAAGGCGACGGCGTACTTCGCGAAAAACAGCTAGTCAGGTACGCCTTCATCAAAGATAACCAGCACTTCTTTACCATCACCACTATGTGCCGCGTGCTAAGGGTTAAGCATTCAAGTTACTACGACTGGCTGAGTCGCGATATCAGCGAGCAGCAGATACATCGCAACCATTGTGAGCTACTCGTTAAATCCGCTCACAGTGAAACTCATGAGCGCTATGGTGTTGAGCGTCTGCATGCGCATCTAAGTGAGCAAGGTCATAACATCAGTCCCTACATGGTCAGAAGCATCAAAGAGGAATACAGCATCAAATGCCGTCGCCACAAACGCTTTAAAGTCACCACCGACTCCAATCACAACAAACTGGTCTATCCAAACGTGTTGGATCAAGAGTTTGATGCCAGTCGCCCTAACCAAGCGTGGGCCAGTGACATCACCTATATTTGGACGCTTGAGGGCTGGTTGTATTTAGCGGGAGTCAAAGATTTATATACCAAAGAGCTGGTCGGCTATGCGATCAATAAGCGAATGACCGCAGATCTAGTATGCAAAGCATTGAACATGGCCATCAAGAATAAACAACCAAGCAAAGGGCTAGTCGTTCACTCTGACAGAGGCAGTCAGTACTGTAGCCATGCTTACCACAAGATCATCAAGCAGCATCCGTTTACAGGTTCAATGAGCGGTAAAGGCAACTGCTTTGACAACGCACCCATAGAAAGCTTCTGGGGCATATTGAAGAACGAGCTAGTATATCACCAAGACTATAAAACAAGGTTTGCAGCTATCAGAGATATCATTGGATATATTGAGTTATATTATAATCAGACTAGGATT
>NZ_CAJHBH010000101.1:0-1030 GCF_904846585.1 Psychrobacter sp. H7-1 | reverse complement strand
AACCCCAGTTCGGGATAAGCCACATTGTAACTCATTGATACTATTTACAATGTGGCTACCTGTCCCTGCTGAGGCATGTTTTTGATGGTGGGTTTATAGGGAAACCAGCAATAAGCAATCAAACCTGACAGCAAGTTTGTGATAAACCCCGTGACACTACGATGGCGTGAGTGTTCGATTTGGCACAAGTTTTTAAGCTCTCCAAACACCGTTTCAATCAAAGAGCGATGATTGAGTAGTGCCTCATCTATAGGCTCAAGCAATTGGAGTTTCATATTACGCCGAAGTTTGGTGATCAACATGGTATCACTGTGTTTTGTGAGCCACTCGTTTAGTGCTTTACTGATATAGCCTCTATCCCCAAACACCTTGCCAAACACAGACGTTGCCATATCCTTAACAGGCACTCTGTCATCGATATTACCCGCAGTGACTTTAACAGATAAAAGCTCGCCCTTATGATTGATAATGGCGTGCAGCTTAAAGCCATAGAACCAGCCCATGCTGCTTTTGCCTCGGGTTGCCATTCTTTCAAAGACTTTATGACGGTAGATACGCTTGTTATGACAAACTGCTATCTTGGTTGAATCAATATAGCTGATACCTGTACAGTCGCCCATCATGCTTTGCAAGTAGGCACATAATGGCATGATACTGCGTGGTATCAGCTCTATAAACCGTGAATAACTGGGCAAGTTTGGAAACTCCCGCTTCATCATGCCAAGCATGTGATGGTAGTAAAAAGACTTAAACTGTCGATACCGCAGTTGATGAAACAGTACCAAGATGGTCATCATCTCTGATACACTTATCTTGCATGCTCTTAGCCGTTGACGGCCCGTTGCGATTAAATGAGCGTCAAACTCAGGTTTGAATTGCTGATAAAAGTCGTCAATATGGCAGTATAGTTCGGTTAGGTTGTCCATGTAAGAAGTCCTTTTTGCTTAAGTGGTCTTGGTAAACTTACTTTAGCAACTTTGGACTTCTTTTTTTATCTTTTTTTTGAGCCCTTATCCCGAACTGGGGTTAA
>NZ_CAJHBH010000100.1:0-1057 GCF_904846585.1 Psychrobacter sp. H7-1 | reverse complement strand
TGATGACCATACCAATACATAACCTAGAAGACCATGACTTTGGCAAACACTCAAAGACTGAGCGCAATCCCAGAGCCCGACTACGCCTGCTCATCTTATACCAATACAGTATGGGCAAAGCCACTAACGATATTGCCAAAGATCTTTGTATTCACCCTCAAACTGCCAGGCGCACCTTGAAACGATATCAGGAACGAGGACTTGAGAGTCTCTATGATCGTCATCGTCGAGGTCGTCACAGCAAATTGGCAGAAGCAGACATAGCCGCTTTTAAAGCCATGATAGTCTCTGAACAAGACAAGCGAGCTGGCGGTCGTTTGACCGGTAAAGATATTCAGCAATTGGCTAAAGAACACTACAACGCCCACTATACCGTCAATGGTATCTACGAGCTGCTTAAACGTATTGATATGAGTTGGATAAGTGCTCGTAGTCAGCATCCAAAAGCAGACCCACAAGCTCAAGACGCTTTTAAAAAAACTTTATAGCACAGGTTAAGGCGTCCCTACCTACTGAGGTAAGCCTAGATCACGTAGATATATGGTTTCAAGATGAAACTCGAATAGGACAACAAGGGTCATTGACCAGAGTTTGGCATTACCGCGGTGAGCGACCTCGACTGATCAAGCAGCAGCAGTTTAACTCCGCTTATCTGTTTGGTGCCTTTTGTCCAGCGACAAAGAAGGCGGTAGGCTTAGTACTGCCTTCAGTGAATAAACATACCATGTTATTGCATATGCAAGAGATTAGTAAAGCCGTACCAAAAGGACGTCATGCGGTGGTGGTGATGGATGGGGCATTATGGCATCAACCAAGCTTGAATCAGGCTAATGTCACTATGCTTAAACTACCGCCTTATTCACCTGAGCTGAATCCTTCTGAGAGAGTATGGCAGTACCTTAAGCAAAATGAGTTATCCAATCGTTGTTATGACAGTTATGAGGCTATTGTCGATGCCGCTTGCTTGGCTTGGAATAATTTGCTTAAACAGCCACAAAGAATTCGGTCGTTAACTGCTCGTGCTTGGGCGCAACTTTAATTGTTGGGTTTGGTATTA
>NZ_CAJHBH010000099.1:0-1064 GCF_904846585.1 Psychrobacter sp. H7-1 | reverse complement strand
AGGTGTAATGGACAAAATTCATGCTAAAAAGTAGAAGTTAGTCGCTAATGGACACAATTCATGCTATTTGAGTGACTTTGACCCTAAAAAGTCTTTAATAAACCGCAACTTACGCTGCTCACTTAGACCGTGATGACTGTGTAATTGTCGCTTTAACTCACTGAATAACCCTTCAAGAGAATTGGTGGTATTTGGTATATCTAAATGCCCATATTCTTGATAAGTGAATAGCCAATCGCTATTGGTTCTGAGGCTGCGATAAGCACTTCTAAGACGTTTGTGAGTGTACCAACTTCTACCAGTATCTTCATTGGTACTACGCTCATTAAGATAGTCTTCATGAGTTAACAACCAATAATCTAAGTGCTCTATGAAGTCAGCTTTATTAAGCTGTGTTAAGTCTAAAGTGAGCCGTCTAAGCTCAATACTTGCGATATTCTTAGGTCGACGAGTGAGATAGCGAGTTACTATTTGTACCTGATGGAACTGGCACATCTGGCAAGGGGTGTAGGTAAATAACGTACGCAGTCCTCGTCTACCATCACAGGTAATGCTTTGTACATCAACGCCTAACGATGCTAGATGATCAATTCCTTGCTTGTAGGCACTGTTGGTTTCATGACTGACTATCGCGTAGTAAAGAACGGCTTTAGTGGTATTGTCCATAAAAACCATTAAACCGAACTTACGACCGAAGTAAGTGGTATCCATGATGATGTTAGCAGTATTCGGTCGTTTAACTTGATACTGGGTACTGACTTTGTCTAAGCGTCTTTGAATGGTTTTAAGACTACAGCTATACTTGTCAGCCAGTTGTTTGTAGGTCTGTTTCCCTTGGGTGTATTCAGTCCAAAGGGTCTGGTTATTGAGTCTTTTGCCACCTAAAAACTGCCGTCTGCAAGCGAGACATTGATACTGTTGTTTGCCTAGCTTGCGTCCATTCTTCTTGGTGTGTTTATCATGACAAAAAGGGCAGTTTTTTGATTCATGGCTTTGATTCCTTGCAAATATAGACAGTATATAGCGTTAGACACTACGCCAGCATGAATAATGTCCATTACACC
>NZ_CAJHBH010000098.1:0-1072 GCF_904846585.1 Psychrobacter sp. H7-1 | reverse complement strand
GAGACTCATTTATCTGAGAGAATACGACAATGAAAACACGAAACTATACCCCCGAAATGAAAGAGCGCGCCGTCCGTATGCTAATTGAAGCTAAAGACGACTACCCATCCACCTGGTCAGCCATCAAAGCCATAGCGCCAAAGATAGGTTGTACGCCTGAGACCCTACGATCATGGCATAAAAAGCACGTAGATAAGACCATTCCTGCAAATATTCAAGCTCAAAGCCAAGCCGAGCGTATCAAAGAGCTTGAACGTGAGAACAGAGAGTTAAAGCAAGCCAATGAGATTATAAAGAAAGCAGCCGCTTTTTTCGCCCAGGCGGAGCTCGACCGCAAACCCAAGTAATGGTTGTTTTTATTGAAGATCATAAACAACAATATGGAGTCGAGCCAATCTGTAGAGTATTACCGATTGCTCCATCCACATACTATCGTGCTAAAGAGCTAGAAGAAAAACCTGAAAAGCGTTCACAGCGTAGTCAGCATGATGAGTTCTATCTAGGTGAGATTAAACGTATCTGGAAGGACAGCAAATGCCGATACGGCGCTCGTAAAGTCTGGAAACAGTTGAAGGCAGAGGGTATACATCCTGCACGCTGCACTGTAGAGCGGTTAATGCGTCAGCATGGCATGCAAGGTATTTGGCGAGGTAAGGGGAAGATAACCACTAAGTCTCGTGATGATCAAATACGGGCAGACGACTTAGTTAATCGTAATTTCAGTGCACATAGACCTAACCAGCTATGGGTTGCTGACTTTACTTACGTTAAAACATTGAGTGGTTGGGTCTATACTGCCTTTATCATTGATGTGTTTGCTCGCGCTATCGTTGGTTGGAAAGTATCAGATCGAATGAACACGGATATGGTGATGGCAGCGTTAAATCAAGCCATTGCAGACAGAAATAACCCAAAAGACGTGATTCATCATAGTGATCGCGGCGTTCAGTACTTATCCATTCGCTATACTAATAAGATGGCTGATTCTGGCGTTATTGCATCTGTTGGTACAACCGGTGATTCATACGATAATGCATTGGCTGAAACGGTTAACGGGCTTTATAAAACGGAG
>NZ_CAJHBH010000097.1:0-1140 GCF_904846585.1 Psychrobacter sp. H7-1 | reverse complement strand
CAACCGAAGGTGGTTTCTACGGTGGTGACGCCCAGTACCTAGGTGGTGTGTATGAAGGTAATGGCGCCCAAGGTACCTATGGTGCTAAATCTGATACCCAAAGTGCAGCAGAACAAGCAGCGATAGACGCGCAAGCTGCTGCTGATATTGCCAAGGCCCAAACAGCTGAGCAACAAGCAGCAGCAGACACCGCAAAAGCGGCCGCAGAGAAAGCGGTAGCAGATGCTCAAAAAGCACAAGCGGCGTTAGAGCGTGCACAGGCCAATCTTGAAAGCGCAGGCGAAGGTGGAGACGGCGGCTTAGCTGACGCCCTAGCACGTGCAGAAGCTGCCGAGAGTGCACAAACAGCAGCAGAGGACTTAGCAGCCAAAGCGCAAGCTGCGCAGCAAGCAGCAGAATCAGCGAAAGCGGCGGCAGACACTGCCCTAATCGCTGCGCAAAATGCTGCAGATAAAGCGGTTGGTGATGCCAAAGTAGCGGCACAACAGCAGGTAGCTCAGGCACAAGCAGAGACAGAAGCGGCAAACACTGCAGCGCTACAAGCCAAAGTGGACGCAGAGGCTGCCAAGCAAGAAGCTCAAACAGCGAAATCTGAAAAAGATCGTTTAGTAGCAGCCGCTGAAGACAGCGCACAGCAATCAGAGCAAGCAGCTCTACAAGCTCAGCAAGCTGCCTCAGCAGCCACCAAGCTTGCCGCAGCAGAAAAAGCCAAAGCACAAGCCGCACAAGCAGATGCGCAGGCATCTCAAACACAGTTAACAGCAGCACAAGCGGCACTAGAACAAGCAGAGCAAGCGTTAGCAGAAGCTCAAGCCAATGGTGGTAACACAGAAGCACTACAAGCAGAAGTCGATCGCAGAGACGCCGCCTTAACTGCAGCAAATGGGGCCGCTGCACAAGCACAGCAAACAGCAGCCGATGCCATTGCGGCAGCGCAGGCGCAAACGACAGCTGCCGAAGAAGCCCTACAAGCAGCTAATAATGCAGCAGCAGCGGCAGAGATTAAGAATGCGGCTGAATCAGCGAAGAGTGGTGTACAGACCTTAAATGTAGACGTTGTACCGTTAAACAAAGTATTTAACACCACCACACGCGACTTTGACGCAGATAGCACAAGCGTTGTTGCCCGCGCTGATCTGG
>NZ_CAJHBH010000096.1:0-1199 GCF_904846585.1 Psychrobacter sp. H7-1 | reverse complement strand
GGAAATACCCCCATATTTAAAACACTAAATAAGTAGAACTAAGCTGCCATATTAAATTTCTGAATCGGCGTAAAGCCACCATTAGCCATATTGGGTCTTTCGTTATTATAGTGATTGATCCAAGCTTCGGCTTGTTGTCTCACTTGATCTAAACTATCAAACAATTCTTGATTAAGCCAATCATAACGCACTGTTTTATTAAATCGTTCAACATAAGCATTTTGCTGGGGATTACCAGGCTCGATATATTCAATAACGATACCTTGCTTAGTTGCCCAATCCTTTAAATCATTACTGATGTATTCAGGGCCATTATCACACCTGATTTGATTAGGCTTACCACGGCATTCTATAAGCTGATTTAAACTGCGTATCACTCTTTGAGCGGGTAATGAGAAGTCAACCTCAATGGTTAATGCTTCACGATTAAAGTCATCAATGACATTAAAGAGTCTAATGGCACGACCATCGGTTAAAGCATCGTGCATAAAGTCCATGCTCCAGCTTTGATTGATGTTAGAAGGTACAGCAAGCTTTTGGGGTTTGTCTCGTTTAATACGCCGTTTAGGCTTTATTCTTAGGTTTAATTCAAGCTCACGGTAGATACGATAAACACGTTTATGGTTATAAGGCAGACCCAATACATTTCTTAGATATAAGAAGCATAGTTTAAAGCCCCAGTTTTTATGACTACTTGTTAAATCAATCAACAGCTTAGCTATCTGCTCATTGTCATCCGCTGTCTTTGGCTGATAGTAATAGCAGGTTGTGCTGATGTTAAAGGTCAGACAGGCTAAACGGATACAAATGGCTCTGGAATTGATGTAATGCTGAGCAAGCTCTTTGCGCCTAGAGGGCGCTACCACTTTTTTGACATGGCGTCCTGTAAGATGTCTGATTTAAGCCGTTCCTCGGCGTACATCTTCTTCAGACGAGCGTTCTCAGCTTCTAATTCTTTAAGACGGGTAATTAATGAGGCATCCATGCCACCATATTTGGAGCGCCATTTGTAAAACGTGCTCTGGCTTATATTGTGTTCACGTAGTATGTCACTGACAGGTACGCCTTGTTCTGCTTGTTTGAGTATATTAACAATCTGAGTGTCGGTAAATCTTGATTTTTTCATGTCGAAATCTCCTGCTGGTATTTTAGCAGTTAGTTTCTACTTTTACGTGTTATTGTTTTTCGGGGTGATTACC
>NZ_CAJHBH010000095.1:0-1220 GCF_904846585.1 Psychrobacter sp. H7-1 | reverse complement strand
CAGTGTCAGTCTTGTCCAGTGTTCATCTTTGAGCATAGTGCGAGGCATAGCGAACGATATCTTTTTTGTGTGAGAACTTAAAGATTAACCGTTCGCTATTTTTTTTGCCAGAAATTTATATCCAATGTTCAACACGCCCTAAAGAAGATGTATCCTGACGAGTGTCTGAAATCAGACATCCTACAGGATGCCATGTCAAAAAGTGGTAGCGCCACAAAGGCGCAAAGAGATGGCTTGTCACTATATTAAAGACCGTGGTATTAGCTTACGCCGTGCTTGCCGTATCTTTAACATCAGCGTCACTTGCTACTACCACAAGTCGGTGGCCTCTGATGAGAACCAACAGATCGCGCATTTGCTTATAGGGCTGAATAATTAGAACAAGAACTAGGGCTTTGGTTTGTGCTTTTTAAGCCTACGCAATGTCTTAAGACTGCCATACAATCATAAGCGTGTGTATCGTATCTACTGCGAGCTTGAATTAAACCTTAGGATCAAGCCTCGCCGCCGCATCAAGCGCAATAAACTCGTACCACTGGCTATACCTGAAAGGATAAACCAAAGTTGGAGCATGGACTTTATGCACGATACCCTAAACGATGGTCGTGCCTTTAGACTGTTCAATGTGATTGATGATTATAATCGTGAAGCATTAACGGTTGATGTTAGCTTCTCATTGCCCATCCAAGGGGTCATACGTAGTCCCTTGCGCTAGCATTCGTTCTATGATTGCTTATGCTAGCCGTCTATTTCCATAATCAAATGAATGGATTGTCACAAACCTTTAATGAGCAATACTCGCTTTGATGACCAAATATATCATCTTGCTCAAGAAAATAATTGCGTAAGTTATTGACTGTCATCACGAATACTGCCGTATTTAATGCGTTAAAGTCCACTATATCCATTAGGAAATAATGCCTTATGCCATCCCAGTAAATCGTTTAACAATAATGGGTATTGATAGGGATAGATAGCATTTAGCATCATGTATACTACCGTATCAATCTCATGACTAGCAGTTGGCATACCAACGCCATCTATCCTTAAATATCGGGCGACAGAAGACCGTACTCGCTCGTTATTTAATGGCTCGGAAATACCCCCATATTTAAAACACTAAATAAGTAGAACTAAGCTGCCATATTAAATTTCTGAATCGGCGTAAAGCCACCATTAGCCATATTGGGTCTTTCGTTATTATAGTGATTGATCCAAGC
>NZ_CAJHBH010000094.1:0-1262 GCF_904846585.1 Psychrobacter sp. H7-1 | reverse complement strand
ACACTCATGGCAAAGGCCAAGTTCGAACGTAACAAGCCGCACGTAAACGTCGGTACCATCGGTCACGTTGACCACGGTAAAACCACTCTAACAGCTGCTATCGCAACTGTAGCTGCAAAAACTTTTGGTGGCGAAGCCAAAGACTACGCTGCAATTGACTCAGCACCAGAAGAAAAAGCCCGTGGTATTACAATCAACACCTCACACATTGAGTATGACACTGCTGACCGTCACTACGCACACGTAGACTGCCCAGGTCACGCTGACTATGTTAAAAACATGATCACTGGTGCTGCTCAGATGGACGGTGCTATTCTAGTTGTATCAGCTACTGACGGCCCAATGCCACAAACTCGTGAGCACATCTTGTTATCACGTCAGGTTGGCGTACCATACATCATGGTATTCATGAACAAATGTGACATGGTTGACGACGAAGAATTACTAGAGCTAGTAGAAATGGAAGTACGTGAATTACTTTCAGACTACGACTTCCCAGGTGATGACACACCAATCATCAAAGGTTCAGCTTTAGAAGCCCTAAACGGTAAAGATGGCAAATATGGTGAGCCAGCAGTTATCGAATTACTACAAACTCTAGACACTTACATTCCAGAGCCAGAGCGTGACATCGATAAGCCATTCTTGATGCCTATCGAAGACGTATTCTCAATCTCAGGTCGTGGTACAGTTGTAACTGGCCGTGTTGAGTCTGGTATCGTTAAAGTTGGTGACGAGATTGAAATCGTTGGTATCCGTGACACTCAAAAAACCACCTGTACAGGTGTTGAGATGTTCCGTAAGCTACTAGACGAAGGTCGTGCTGGTGAGAACTGTGGTGTACTACTACGTGGTACTAAGCGTGAAGACGTACAACGTGGCCAAGTACTAGCTAAGCCAGGTTCAATCACTCCGCACACTAAGTTTGATGCTGAAGTATACGTACTATCAAAAGAAGAGGGTGGTCGTCACACACCATTCCTAAACGGCTATCGTCCACAGTTCTACTTCCGTACAACTGACGTAACTGGTGCTATTTCTCTACAAGAAGGTACTGAAATGGTAATGCCAGGCGATAACGTTGAGATGAGCGTAGAGCTTATCCACCCAATCGCTATGGACAAAGGTCTACGTTTCGCAATCCGCGAAGGTGGCCGTACTGTAGGTGCTGGTGTTGTTGCTAACGTTAAAGACTAATCTCTTTAAGTGTTAATAACGCTATCAAGCAAAAAAACCGCCTCATTGAGGCGGTTTTTTTATGG
>NZ_CAJHBH010000093.1:0-1277 GCF_904846585.1 Psychrobacter sp. H7-1 | reverse complement strand
TGACCCCTGCCGTCAAATCCGTACAGTTAAACTTGGGAGATTTGAATCAAGCAGCTTGACGATAATAGTCAAACCACACCTGTCTTGGCGACTTATAGCCTAAACTCTTTTGAATCCTCGTTTGGTTGTAGTACAGCTCGATATAGCCGATGATATCATTGATTGCTACAAACCTTGTTTTATAGTCTTGGTGATACACTAGCTCATTCTTTAATGTGCCCCAGAAGCTTTCTATGGGTGCGTTGTCGAAACAATTGCCTTTACCACTCATTGAGCCTTTGAAATTACGCTGCTTGATGATTTTGTGATAGGCATGACTGCAATACTGGCTGCCTCTGTCAGAGTGCATAATCAATCCTTGGCTTGGACGTTTATTTTTGATGGCCATGTTCAATGCTTTGCATACTAAATCTGCGGTCATTCGCTTATTGATAGCATACCCGACCAGCTCTTTGGTGTATAAATCTTTGACTCCAGCTAAATACAACCAGCCCTCATTGGTCCAGATATAAGTAATATCACTGACCCACGATTCATTAGGACGCTTAGCATCAAATTGCTGATTTAGTATGTTTGGATAGACAAGCTTGTTGTGGTTGGAGTCCGTGGTGACTTTAAAACGTTTGTGGCGACGGCATTTGATGCCGTGTTCTTCTTTAATGCTTCTGACCATATATAGGCTAATATCGTGCCCTTGCTCTATCAGCTTTGCGTGCAGTCGATCAGCACCATAACGTGCTTTCGTTTCACTATGTGCCGCTCTGACAAGTAGCTCAGATTGGTTACGGTGTATCTGTTGCTCACTGATATCACGACTCAGCCAGTCATAGTAGCTAGAATGCTTAACCTTTAGTACACGACACATAGTAGTGATACTAAAGAAGAGATCGTTGTTTTTGATAAAGGCGTACTTCACTAACTGTGCTTGGCAAAGTACGCCGTCGCCTTTTTTAATATCTCTCGTTCCTCTTCGGCTACTTTAAGCTGTCGTTTGAGCTGCTTTATTTCCTGAAGAGCCGTCATAAGATCAGGATCATATTGTTCTGTGCCGATAAGCTTGCCTTGATTGGCTTTATTATGCCAATTAGATAAGGTCTGCATGGCGATGCCAAGCTGCTTTGCGGTCGCTGAGATATTGCCATTATTGTCTGCTATCTTCTTGACGGCCTCGGCTTTAAATTCGTCACTGTAGCTTCTTATTTTCTTGGTCATGATAAACTCCGATTAATACGCTTAGTTTACCAAGTTTAGGTGTACGGTTTCTTCAGCATAGCTCA
>NZ_CAJHBH010000092.1:0-1361 GCF_904846585.1 Psychrobacter sp. H7-1 | reverse complement strand
CATAGGTATCTACACAATTTATCAGTGAGCATAAATTTGATAAAATAGCGCAGTATGGTATAGAGAAAATGACCCTAGATACGAGACTTATTAAACGTTATCAGCAACTCGTACGCAATCACACTCACCCAAACGGTTATCTACATGCTGGTATGAAAGCAACTATGGATACTAAAAGCAGTTTTGCTCAGACCCAAGCGTTATGGCGATTTGTGCATAATGACAACATCAGCTATCAAGAGCTTAGTAAGCCGTTACTTGAAAACAGCTTACGAGGATGTCGAGAGGACTGCAAACGCTATGGGCTAGTAATGCACGACTGGTCGCGTCTGTCACTTACGCATCACAACAAACAAGACACCTATGCGATGACACATAACTTAGATGTTGGTTATGAATTGCAATCAAGCGTTTTAGTTAGCGATATTAATGGCAGACCTATAGCAACACCTGCTCAGAACCTTGTAACAGCCAATGGCGTTCATAGTAGCTATCAGGACACTCCTGCCAAACAAACCCATCTTAATGAATTAACCACACGCATTGAGTATTTAGAACAGCAAGGATTTGATAAGCCTTTAATTCATATTATCGATAGAGAAGCTGACTCAGCCTATCACATGCGTCAATGGGATGAGCGTCATTACAAGTTTATTACTCGAGTCAAAGCAGGCTCCTACTTAAGTTATGAGGGTAAATCCCAGCGCTGTAGCCAGATAGCTGGGCAACTTAATTTTAGCTATCAACGACAAGTCAATTACAAAGGTAAAGCTGCTAAACAATATATCGCCACGGCGAAAGTGGTATTAACTCGCAACGCTAAACCCCAAGCCATTGACCCTGCAACAGGTAAGCGAATAGCACCGATTAAAGGCAAGCCTTTACCTTTACTGTTAACCGTCAGTCGTATCTATGATGATCAAGATAAACGGCTAGCGACTTGGTATTTATTAAGTAACTTGCAAGAGCCGTCCGTCAAGGGTGCAGATATTAGTCAGTGGTATTATTGGCGTTGGCAAATAGAATCTTATTTTAAATTGCTTAAAAGTGCAGGACTTCAGTTAGAGTCCTGGTTACAGCAAAGTGGAGACGCTTATTTTAAGCGGTTGTTAATTGCCTCTCAGGCTTGTACGCTCGTGTGGCGTATTATGCAAAAAACTGATAAACAGTCGAAAGAGTTTGCTTTGTTTTTAGTGCGCCTGTCAGGGCGACAAATGAAACGGAGCAAACCAATAACCGCACCTGCTGTGATGGCAGGATTGTTCCAGTGGCTTAATTTTAACGAACTGGTAAATCATTATTCCCCTGACAAACTACGTCAATTCGCTGATGCGGCTAGTAAATTTGTGTAGATACCTATG
>NZ_CAJHBH010000091.1:0-1372 GCF_904846585.1 Psychrobacter sp. H7-1 | reverse complement strand
TAGTCGTCTTTAGCTTCAATTAGCATACGGACGGCGCGCTCTTTCATTTCGGGGGTATAGTTTCGTGTTTTCATTGTCGTATTCTCTCAGATAAATGAGTCTCTGACAATCCCGGGGCGGTTCATTTTTTTGCTATTAGAGGCCTTGTGAAAGTAGAGGATAGTGGCATACCACCATAGTAAGTTGCATTACAATAGATTCCTTTGGCTAAGAAATTATTGCAGAACTCTTCAACTACATCCTCATGATAATACGCAAAGCTCATATTTTTAGCGACTTCTATTGTATTAGGAAGTGGCTCACCCAAGCCAATGTGCAATAAAGTTACCTCCCAATTTAAGGAGTTTAATTTTGAAAGAGTATGACAGCTATCCAATCCTCCTGAGAATAGTAAAAGTATTTTTTTTCTGTTTCCAGCCAAATTTTCCAAAGCTTCGAAATTATCTATGATTCTCATACTTTAAGACCTCTGTAATTTTCGGTTATCTACCACCCTAGTACCTTGGACGAAAAAATCTTCATATTTATCGAGATTCTTTGTTAAAAAAATCCTTTGTAACCATCGATCATATCCATCAAAAAAAGGAACAAAACCAGTACGTGCATGACATGCTTTTCTATTATCTATAATAATAGCTTCATTTGGTTCCAAACAAATACCGTAAGTATTCTCTCTAAGTAAATTATATACGGTTTGCAACAAAACCTCTGATTCTTTGTCTGACGCCATCATAGCAGAGGGATCAAATACCAAGTAATACTTCCCCTCCTCTTTATAAACGATAGGAGTCTGCTTTGTATATTTTGTATTTTTAAAAGAAGATGAAGATTTTATTGTGAATACAGATTCTAAGAGCTTATTTAAAGTTTCTTCTTTCAAAAGAGGTATGATTTGATCGATACAAGCAGTGCAAGTAATAGCTTTTTTAGTTCGATCGCCTCTCAAGCAAGATAACATCAGAATATCAGGTGGCAGAGGATGAAAACTATCCTCTGTATGAAACTCCAAAAACATTGAGCCAGTATTTTCTTGCCTATACTCTTGACCTTGTATAGGACAGATATTTTGAATAAGCAAACCTTCCTTTTCATCCCTGTAGGAAAAAATATCTCCAGCTAGACAGCCAATAAGTGCCAACACAGCTTCTGAGAATGGAAGCTTGTTATAAGGCCTCCTACCGTCGTTCGGAGTGTTAGGCAAAACGGGATCGAAAGGTAGATTTTTTATAACAAGTGTGCCAAATTCATTAGGGCGTGTTGAACATTCATAATTTGAGCCAGATATAAGCACAAGCAAGGGCGACCGTATTTTCATAACTCTGCTTGAGCTTATCAAATCTAGTGGCAACCGCCCTATACTGTTTTAGCTTAG
>NZ_CAJHBH010000090.1:0-1385 GCF_904846585.1 Psychrobacter sp. H7-1 | reverse complement strand
AATTTTAACGAACTGGTAAATCATTATTCCCCTGACAAACTACGTCAATTCGCTGATGCGGCTAGTAAATTTGTGTAGATACCTATGCCCTGAAGTGGGTGGTTTTACGGCGACCGGTGATAAAAAAACGCACCTTTTAAAAGTGCGTTTTTTAAATAGAGTGTCAACCATTTAATTAGAAGCGGTAACCGACCCCTAAGTAGCTGATATAAGGATCAATATCAATCTTAGAAACTGCTTTAATTAATTGTTCGCCGTTATCGTTAGAGACGGTGATGGTGCTGTCGCTATCCAACTTAGCATAAGACAATGATCCTACGGCAAACCAGCTGTCATCGAAGTCATAGGTAGCACCGACAGTGACAATAGGTGCCCAAGCACTATCAGCCTTAACTTTTACGTGCATGCCACTACTAGAAGGTGTTGTTCGACCGTCAGGACCATCGTATTGCAAAGAGGTACCGGCATTGCCATCTTTGATGTTTTGAATCATATGGCCAGCATCCACTAAATCTTGACGAATACCTGAATTTAGTTTTAAGTCGTTAAAATAGGCATACATCACACCTGCACCTACATAAGGACGGAATTTATTAACCCCTGATTTACCAAACTTATAATGTAGCTCTGTGGCCGGCAACCAAGCACGTGCAGTAGAGGCTTTGCTGCCTTGTGATAAATCGGTAATCACAATGTCATCTTTAATATTAAAGTCACCAATGGCTTGTTCGGCAATACCTGATGGGGTTACCACACCTCTAAAAGGTGCAACCACAGTACCTTTACCTAAGATGTCGACTTTAGGCGGAAAGCCAGCCTTCACCTCTACTGACCAGTTATCATCTATATGATAGTTTAGTAGCATACCCAAAGTGTCTACATCATCTGATTCAAGACCTGTGCCAGGTGTCGCAAATTTTTGTAGACCGTTAATCACAGTTGTACCTGACAAATTACCTAAAGCGGTATTGGATAAGTCAGTATTGTCGTCACCAGGAAGGCTCAAGCCATGATTAATTGCCTCAAATCTTGCTTGGTTTTCAGCAGCACTGCCTAGGCCTTGGTCTGGATCTAGCACCCGTTTTACGGTGCCTGATCTCACACTACCATTGTTGTGGCTTGTGCCATCTGATATCGCAGTGGTATTTTTAACTGGCGTAGCATCACCGGTTGGATTTGCATGCAACCAACCTGCTGAAACTGAGAAGCGCTTGAAGCTACCATCGGTTTCTATGTATTTTGAATAATCAAATTGAGCCATATAGTAGAGCCTTTATAAAAGTGGTACAGTAGTTTTAAAATAAATGAAAAGTAAAAAGATTATGACTTATTCAGCAGACTTTCGAGCTCAAGTGATTAAAAGTGTCGAACAACAAGGCATGAGT
>NZ_CAJHBH010000089.1:0-1757 GCF_904846585.1 Psychrobacter sp. H7-1 | reverse complement strand
CATTCATAGTACGATTGGTTATGTGTCGCCTTTTGAGTTTGAGAGACGATACTATGATAGTCTTAATGAGTCAAACAAAGCTGCCTGACTCAAGTAATCCACTCTCCGATATACTCGGGGCGGTTCATAATCCTCCTTATGATCATATGCCCAATAATCAACACAGATTTTTTGATCTCTACTATTCTGTGTCATACCAAATTCAAGTTTGATACCCATAGTATGTCTCCTAATCAAAATGTCGTTATATGTTCTATCGATTAGTTAGTTGTACAGAACTTTAAAAAATTATATGAAGTTATGGCTGTAAGAGGCTCTTAATCACCTCATCTTGAGTCATTCCTATATGCTTGCAATAAAAAGCTTCAATCTCATCTAAAGCTTCACGTAATTGTCGCTGTGATACCTGTATGTAATGTAGTGTCACATCATCACTAGATTTAGCCTCACGATGATTTAGCAGTCTCTTTAGTACAGGATAGGTTACATTAAGACTATTGGCGACAGTGCCAAATGTACGACGTAAATCGTGAGGCGTAATGTGCAAGCCAGCTTTGTCTGATATTGAATGATAACTACCGCTCAAATCTTTAACGTGGTCGCTATTTCTTTTCAAATCACTCGGAAATACCCAACGCTCTCCATTGCTCAATCTATAGCGTTCACTAAGTATGGCTTGAAGTATTTTTCCAGTAGGCATATGGTAATCAGAACCATTTTTAGTAGCTTTAAAAACGATACGAGCAGCGTCAAGGTCTACATCTTCCCATCTTAGTGTCTGCGCTTCATTTAAGCGAACTCCAGCAAACATAAAAAGCAGTAAAAGATCACGAGCATTATTGCTATAAGATGCTTGTTTGAAAGAACTACCGTCACGGTGTTCAATCAAAGTTTTAAAATATACTCCTAAATACTCTTCTTCAACATGACGAGTACGAGGTTTAATTTTGTTCCAATCATTCTTGGCATTCAGTATTCGAATGGGTTGATCCTTTATTATGTACTCCTCATCGTCATCTAAAAAACTATCTTGACAGTAGTTCCATATAGAGCGGAGAGCTCGCATAGTGGTATTCGCTTGAGCTGGACTAGATTTGCTGATTTCCTTATGTTTTTCACTTATCATAGTTTTAGTTATATCGTTTAACGATATATCAAGCCAGTCATCGAGTCGACCAAGTATTTGCTGATCATAAGTTTCAATAGTACGGCTAGCAAGATTTGGCTTCATCGATTTAAAGTAGGTATATGCTTCATTGAGTGTTGGTATATTACAATCTTGAATGTCTTTTAACTTTGGAGTAGCGTGATAACCATCGTAAACATCAAGCCCCTTTTTTATGTTGACCATCATCGTGCTAGCTTTTTCACGAGCTTCAGTCAAAGTGATTAGATGTGTTTCTTCAACTTCGTCACGATAGAGCTTACCATTGATGCGTTTATGAAGCGTGTATCTCTTAGATTGCTTACCTACACGAAGTGCAAAACCCGTTAATACTTCATCCATATAGATGTCTGTACCACTTGAAGCATATGCAACTGAATCGATAAACTTCTTACTAAGCTTAACTTTCATAATTCATCCGTCACGCCGCAGTTATTATATTAATAGCACTATAATACGTGAACATACGGAAATACCCCCATATTTAAAACACTAAATAAGTAGAACTAAGCTGCCATATTAAATTTCTGAATCGGCGTAAAGCCACCATTAGCCATATTGGGTCTTTCGTTATTATAGTGATTGATCCAAG
>NZ_CAJHBH010000088.1:0-2096 GCF_904846585.1 Psychrobacter sp. H7-1 | reverse complement strand
AGATATTAAGTTCTAGTAATATAGGTTTTAGTCTTGTCCAGTGTTCATCTTTGAGCATAGTGCGAGGCATAGCGAACGATATCTTTTTTGTGTGAGAACTTAAAGATTAACCGTTCGCTATTTTTTTGCCATTAATTTGTCGCCAATGTTCAACACGCCCTAGACATATCCATGATTGATGTAAAAGAAAGCTAAATCAAAGGCTTTAAAGTGATTTTCCAGCTTTTTAGAAAAGTTACAACTTCGCCTAAATGCTCGCCTTACTCGATGTCTGATAGTGCAATTATTACCTTCAATACCGACCGTGAAAAACTTGCCAATGACTTGGGTAAAGCCCTTAAAACCAGTAACAAAGCTATCCCAGGTATCACTAGCGATTTTAGCACAACTTACGCCTTACGCCTAAGGCTTTCAGCTTAGCTTTAAGCTTTTTGACAGTGTTAAGGTCTCGTTTTCCCCACACATAGGCAACAATTTCACCTGTGTCACGGTGATAGGCATAAATTAGCCATTGTTTGTTGGTCTTCTTGCCTACGAATGTCCAAAGCTCATCAATTTCAAGACAGTCGTATTGCCTTTGCTTGGGGTTATTTGGTAGTGACACTTTTTTAGGGTGGCCAGTACTTTGCCTTTGCTGATTCTCTCAACGCAAGCGATGTCTTTTATGCCACTGCCTCGAACCATAAGATGTCGTATTTTGCTATCTTTTTGGGAGTGACAGCCTTGGTACGTTAAGGCATGGTCGCCAATAAACTGCCGTTTGCAGTCTTTGCATTTATAGTTTTGTTTACCATAGCTTTTGAAGCCATTTTTCTTTATACTGTCACTTAGACAGGCTGGGCATTTGATGTATATAGTAAAAGAAACAAAAATCCGCTACAGTATATAATATGGCATACTCAAAAGACTACCGACAACTGATCCTCAATAAGCTTGCAGAAGGCTATAGCATTCGACAACTTGCCGAGGAATATCAAATTAGCACCAACACTATTCAGCGTTGGAAAAAATTTCCTGAGCGTAAAAAACGTCAGTTTACCCCAACTAAAATAGACGATGCATTACTGAGAGCGGATGTAGAGGCTTATCCTGATGACTATCAGCACGAACGAGCTCGGCGTTTTAATTGTACTCAAAGAGCGATAGGCATTGCATTAAAACGAATCGGCACCACTCAAAAAAAAGAGCTTAACTCATCCAAAAGCAGATGATAAAAAACGTTTAATATTTCTTGAAAAGTTAGCGCAATTTGAGTTTGATGATAAGCCTATTATCTATCTTGATGAAAGTGGCTTTAAGTCTCATGAAAACAGGCCTTACGGTTACTCTAATAGAGGTAAAAAATGCTTTGGACAATACAACTGGCAGCTTAAAAACCAAACCAATGCGATAGGTGCTATTTACAATAATCAGCTGTTCGCTGTTGGACTTTATGATCGCAGTGTCAATAGTGATGTATTTCATAGCTGGGTTGAACAACTGCTGCTACCAAGCTTACCGAAAGACAGTGTAATCGTTATGGATAATGCAACCTTCCATAAGCGCAAAGACACAACTGAACTTATAGAAGATGCAGGGCACACTATTTTATGGCTGCCACCTTACAGTCCTGATTTGAATCCTATCGAGCAAATGTGGGCTTGGGTCAAACAAAAACGTAAGGAATGGCGGCTAGATTGTGTTGACACACTGTTCTTTTATTTCTTATGGCTGTGTGGCGATTTATAAGTTCTTTGACTATAGTGTGATTTGCATTTCACTATTTTATCAATTTCTCAGCCTGTTTTTTTTCAGCCTACTTTTTGAACCACCACCTAAAATCAATTATTAACACATCCAAAATTAGCCGCAGCAGCTGATAAAAAATCATACTTTTGTTCGATTGTAGCTATAAACTACCTATTTGTCTACCCTACAGTCAAATATTAGCAGGGCAATCGCACTATAGAAAATAGCTGCTTTAAATTAGGTTATAGTCAATCCAAAATAAAATTGGTACAACCCATATCATGAAACAGTTTAGGTAAATTATTCTCCATCCACCCTTGGCGCAAAAACTTCGCCTGTGCCCATTTTTTCTCAATAGGGTTTAAATC
>NZ_CAJHBH010000087.1:0-2299 GCF_904846585.1 Psychrobacter sp. H7-1 | reverse complement strand
GTTTGAGTATATTAACAATCTGAGTGTCGGTAAATCTTGATTTTTTCATGTCGAAATCTCCTGCTGGTATTTTAGCAGTTAGTTTCTACTTTTACGTGTTATTGTTTTTCGGGGTGATTACCATGGTTGCTTAGATATAGCTTAAAAGTTACTTAACCGCATCGCCACTGCCTTTGCCTAGGGCAGTACGTATAATATAGCTAAAGTATTTTTGTAAGGTTAAGCTATCAATCATTTCTTTATCAGTTTTGGCAAGGAGATCTGGTGTAGACATGTCTATGCCACTTAGCTGGGCTAAACCTGTAATACCAGGTAAGACGTCATACACGCCTTGATTGCCTCTAGCTTCAATCAACTCCTCTTGATTGAATAAATTAGGTCTTGGGCCAACTAGGCTCATCTCACCTTTTAGCACATTAATCAACTGTGGTAGTTCATCTAGCTTTGTTTTGCGCAAAATGCGTCCTAGCTTGGTAATTGAGCTATTGTCTGCTAAATGACTGGCAACAGAAGCGGTATCCAAGCTCATGGTGCGGAACTTAACCAGTTTAAATGGCTTTTTGTCTTTACCAACCCGTTCTTGAATAAATAAAGGTGATCCTGTGTCAAAGTAACCTACAATAGTGGTGCCTATCAGTAGTGGCGAAGTAGCCACTAAACCTGCGACAGAGAAGGCGATATCTAAAGGTCTTTGCCAGATTACTGATCTTTTTGAACCTGATTTAGCTTTAGATAAATAGGCACTTTGTTCAACTGAGTCGTCAAACTTAACTAAGTTATATTCTAAGTCAATTGGCCCACCTGGTAGACTGGGATCATAAGTAAGGCTGCCAAATGCTTTTTGGATAGTTGGAGAGAACATAAGTAGATTCACTCCGAAACCAGCCAGTTTAGATATATATACTTTTCTTGAAGATGCTTTAGCGAGTAAAGATACTGTTTCAGAGGTATTGAGATACTCCTCATTTTGTGGAAATAGGGTGCCTTCAATTTTATTATCAATAACAATCTTTATAAATGCACTTAAGTTATCGATAAAGATAGCACTTCTTTGATTATTAACTTTAGGGAATATCGGTGCTATATTTGCAATCTTATATAAAGTTTTGAAGTTGCCTTTACAGTTGGGGCCATAGACCATAGGTGGGCGAATAATGGTGACAACAAACTCTTCAGAGCTTAACGCCTTTAATGCATCTTCTGCTTTAGCCTTTGACTGTCCATAGGAGGTATTGGGGTTAAGAGGCGTTGAAGCTGTGATATGACCGGTGTTTAGGCCATAAACACTCATAGTTGAGAGGAATATAAAGTGCTTAACACCCTCTTTTTTTGCCTTTTCAGCAAGTTCTAAAGTGAGTTGGTAGTTGACTTGATCAAACTGTTCTGAGGTAGCACCTTTTGTGGAGTCATGAACCAAAGCCGCAGTATGAATTATTGCATCATAGCTATCAAAAGATTTATCTTTCCAAGAGGCATCGCGAACGCTGATTAAGTCTACTGAATACTTATTAGGATATTGATCAATAAAATTACAACATTGCTTTGCAATATATGAACTCTGTCCAGTAATTAATAATCTCTTCAAAACTAACCTACCTTAAACTTACAATATAGAGTGTTCCTTATACACAGGAACGTATGATGCTTATCACTTGACTGATAGATACTTTATCTGAATATTTCTTTATAAGCACTTCACGAGGAGATGCACCATCAGAGTTATGAAAGCCTTTCACTACTTGATCTAGTGCGTGAGCGATATCTTGTGGATGGCTTGGTTCTACAGTCCATCCAATATTATTATCCCTAACCATGGTAGCTATTTCTGACTCTTCATCCATAATACAAAAAAGAGGCTTATTTGCTGCCATTGAGTAGTAGGCTTTGCTAGGAACTCCGAGACCTAACATTCCTTCGGCCAAAGTCACTATTGATATATCACAAGCATTTAAGCCTATAGATTTTTTAGCTTGTTCCACGCTTCCATAATAATGAATATTTTCTTTGGAGGAGTATTTAATCAGACTTTTGAGTTTATCTACGTACGCTCCATTACCGATAAATATAAACTCTGAATTCTCAGACTCATTCATTAAGTTAAGTGCTTGAATTAGTTTATCTATTCCCTGAACTCTACCAATATTACCAAAAAAGTTAAAAATCACCTTATCACTACGGAAATACCCCCATATTTAAAACACTAAATAAGTAGAACTAAGCTGCCATATTAAATTTCTGAATCGGCGTAAAGCCACCATTAGCCATATTGGGTCTTTCGTTATTATAGTGATTGATCCAA
>NZ_CAJHBH010000086.1:0-2429 GCF_904846585.1 Psychrobacter sp. H7-1 | reverse complement strand
TCATAGTACGATTGGTTATGTGTCGCCTTTTGAGTTTGAGAGACGATACTATGATAGTCTTAATGAGTCAAACAAAGCTGCCTGACTCAAGTAATCCACTCTCCGATATACTCGGGGCGGTTCACTGTTAATAAAACACCATTATTTAAGAATATAGATCAACCTGATAACAATACTAGCCAGCAACTGTTAAATAGTAATTTGGATGACTTTAAAGAGTCGAATACAAATTCAATTTTCATTCATCCTAAATATGCGGACGTCATAGGTTTTCTAGAGGAGCTGCAGGAGTTAAAAGAAAACTCTCGAGATCAGCTGTTACCTGAAGTTGCTATTAGACATGGTATAAGTCTAAATGAATCTAAATGTTTATATCTGCGCGCTAGTGAGCTGTTCGACGATGACAGGCTATTACTAGGTAGGCCTAAAGGTAGTAAAAACCAGGAAGTAATCATTAGAGCATTAGATAGGGCGTATCAGATGTCTATAAAGGATCCTAAGAAGTTGAGAATGTTTATTGAGATATTTGCACACAAACAAAACTTAAATAACTCATCGATTCATTTTGGTATTAAGGAGGCCCAGCTTGAGATACTACAGAGTTTTATACTGGTAGGTTGTCAGCTTATTGATGCCAGTCATTGGCAGGTTAGGGCATATAGCGAGCAAGCTGTAAGTGATGTTAAAAAAGACTTGAGTTTGAGCAGCTCAATACGTGTCGGTGCTCGTGAGAGTTTTCATGGCTGTGAGGTAAGGGTAGTACAGAAAAAACGTAAACGATCTAATAAGAACTTGGCTGTTACTGACGATTACTATGCTTCATCGGGCGTTCTTAAGTATTTAGGATATTTCTTGATGGTATTAATAGAAGATAAAGTATAGTGAATTGAACATTCAATTAGTAAACTACGAGTTTATACACAGACAGACACTAGACCTCTGCAGTCAAATCTGTAGAACCAAACTTGAGAGATTTTAGCTACTCAGCTTGGAATATATACGGTTTGCTGCTGAATCGTAGTTGCTGGCAAGAGCTATTATACGATGGAATAGTTTTACTCTAGGTGGCCTTTAGCTATCGTTGATACAGCATAAAAACCCAACATAATTTTGCCAATACTGTTGGGTATGCGGATGCATTCCTAAATGACATTTGCATCGTTTCAATCTTTAAAAACTATATTGATTGAAGTCTTTTAACCAGTTCTCAAGGTTATTGAAATTAATAATTTTTTGATTTCGGGTTATAACAGGATATCTAGAAACAACAAAATGTTCAATAACATCATTGTCGAGCTTTTCTTTAACAAGGTGCTCTCTATTCACCTCTTTTTTAAGTGCTCTATTATAGTATGAGATTAGCTTTTTGTTTAAACGACCGATTTTTATATAGTCATCACCCACTCTGGATATATCAATAAAGCTATTTTTGCATTGAAAGTTATATATTTTATTATTCTTTAAAGTAATAATGTCAAATTCCTTACGATTAATCCTAGTTATATTTGTTAATTCAAAATCATGCTCTTCAAGTATTTTTGACACCATATCTTCAAAAATAAATCCTGAGTTGATTTGAAACGACTTATTTTTTGAAAGTACGTCAGTCAGAACCCTGTAAACGAACTTACCTACTAAAACGACGGTTGAATAATAGGTATCGTTGTTCTTTTGAAATGGCGAATAGGAATTTAGAAGAGTAAAGTAGTCATCACTAGGGTTGTATAGTTCTAATTTTTTATACTTAATATTTAAGGACTTGAAGATGTTCTCGGATATTAAAATATTGTAATCATCTTCTACATATATAGAGATATCTTCAATAAAAGAATCAAGTAGCTTGTATTTCGGACTTTCTTTTATATTGTATTTATCGAAAGTACTAGAGAAAATTGACATTGTTCCTATTACTTCACTGAATGAAAATATTTGTCCTTTCGGTAAGGGGTGTTTCTTATTAAATACGACTTGATTGGCTCGAAACGTAAGTTGATCAGATAGAGAGAGACGTTGCGGTTCTAGAAAAAAATCATCTAAATGGTAATAGTTATAATTGGGTTTTGCTGAGATACCATCACTATACATTTCAAAATCTGATAAGCAGTAATTTAATAATAAATTATAATAGGCATTGGTTATACCCATTAAGCAACTTTCCATAGGATAGTTTAAGTCGTTTAATATATTCTCATATTCTAACTGCCTATTACCCTTTGCAACTTTGGGAATAATATTAAGAGTTGTTAAGTAATATATTCTTCTAGACTGAAAGTAATTAATTGAATTTTGGGTCGTATTAAGACGGTAATCACCCCGAAAAACAATAACACGTAAAAGTAGAAACTAACTGCTAAAATACCAGCAGGAGATTTCGACATGAAAAAATCAAGATTTACCGACACTCAGATTGTTAATATACTCAAACAAGC
>NZ_CAJHBH010000085.1:0-2651 GCF_904846585.1 Psychrobacter sp. H7-1 | reverse complement strand
AACCAAACGAGGATTCAAAAGAGTTTAGGCTATAAGTCGCCAAGACAGGTGTGGTTTGACTATTATCGTCAAGCTGCTTGATTCAAATCTCCCAAGTTTAACTGTACGGATTTGACGGCAGGGGTCACGGCGACTAAGTCCAAAATGTCAGGGCTATTCTGGCGGTTTTTGGTGATTGACGACCCTACGGTTAAACGTTTCATCATTCGCGATGCTGATTCGTTAGTCTCATATAAGGAGCGTGCGGCAGTCGCAGAGTGGACACAAAGTGGACAATGGTTTCATACTATGCGCGACTATTTCTCACATACTGAGCTGATATTGGCAGGGATGTGGGGAGGCTGTCATGGGGCTATCACCAATATGGAACAGAGGATAATTGACTTTTTAGCGGAATATACGCGCAGCAGTAATCGGGTCCTCGATCAGCATTTTTTGCGTTATGAGATTTATCCGATCCTTGTACATAGTGTATTGATGCACGACAGTCAAAATATTCAAGACCATGCTGTGCCGATGCCGATGCCAAAAGAGAAGACCCCACACGAGGAGTATCCAAACTTTCACATTGGCCGCAATATCGCCAGCCAACGGTTCAAGATCAAGGTGAATAAAAAGAATGTCAGCCATCTACAATGGGGCTTGATTGACGATACTGGAGCGCTGATATGTCAATATGAATTACCCATCAAAGATGAGAACTCTATCAGTGTCTATTTACCTGACGCTTATATGGATAAATTAAAAGCAAAAGACTATAGCGTAAAAGTGAGCTTTATCGACGAGTGATCTGGATGTCGACTCATCTCCTAAAGCCGCTTCTCTTTTGATAAATGATAACCCAAAAAAGCGCCTCCATGATGGAGGCGCTTTTTTGGTTAAGAGCTAATCAGACGATACTAGATAATATTGACATTGGGGTCAATATAGACCTGTGTCGAGGCGTCATCAGCTGACTGCCACGCATTATACATCTCACCACCTGAGGTCACTTGTCCAGTAGTAGACGAGCTATCCCCTTCTAGATTGACAGTATCATCACTATCATCTGTGGCAGAGATATCAGACTCGATATCTTCTACTGCTACGTTTGAGGTATTAGCACCAATACTACTAGTATCGATGATCTCCGGCTCCACGATATCAGCTAAGCTAAACTCGAATGCGGCATCGGCAAATAGCATCTCGCTACCATCCTCGAGTGTGGCGGTGCCTCGTCCAGCTTCCTGCACACCTTCTGCAGGCTGTCGCTCAACACCATCACTTTCGAGATTAATGGCAACAATACCGAGATCGGCTAGGCTAAAGAACTCGCCCTCATCCATCTCGCCGCTACCGTTGGCATCCTGCCAAGCACCAAACTCATCAAAGCGCTCGTCGTTGGCGTCAAAGACACCATCGCCGTTGCTATCAAAGCCGATGGCCAGGCCTTCTAGGTCAGTCGATCCACCGAACTCGGTGAAGGCATACTGATCAAGATCGCTTAGGCTACCATCACCATACTTGTTCCACATCAGGACACCATCTTCTGGTGCAGCCCAAGCGGTGGTATCCATCTCGCCGTCGAAGTTTACGTCCATATCAACCACGTCGTAGTCGAGATCGCCATTACCATTCAGGTCAAGAACAATGGGTTCAATTGTTTCAGGGCCAGTTATCTTTTCGACAGAGTCTATAACGTTTCCTTCACCATCTATCAAAGATGAAGTCACCTTCCCTGTAATATTAAAGGGAGTATCGTTATTAGCAACAGTAATCTTTAATGTTACAGCAAGATTTTCTCCGTCTGGGTTTTCAATTGTCCAGTTACTCCCATTTTTCACAACCTGAATATTGGAAGCGTTTCCTACACTGTATTCAAC
Organism: Psychrobacter sp. H7-1; assembly: GCF_904846585.1. Lineage (NCBI taxonomy): Bacteria > Pseudomonadati > Pseudomonadota > Gammaproteobacteria > Moraxellales > Moraxellaceae > Psychrobacter > Psychrobacter sp. H7-1. Next base: position 789 of record NZ_CAJHBH010000085.1, on the reverse strand, counting down.
AATTTCAACAGTTGCACCATCAGGTATCCCTTCAAGAGTGACGTCAGAAAGCGTATCAACCTCACTACCAAGTTCAGCTGAGACCTCAACACGATACTCTTCCATTATTTCGGGGGCTGGGTTTCCATTACCTTCCCAATGCGCATCCCCAAATAAAACACCTTGAATGCTATTAGCAGCGCTATGCAAACTAACACCATTTTTCTGCACAATGGTACGGTCGTTCGTATTTATATCGTTATTTCGGTTGTTTGTACCAAAATTTACATTATAAACACTCGGATCATAATCACCATTTATAAAGATATAATCTGCCATCGCACCTGGCTCATTTGTGATGCGGTTACCATAAAAATTTCCAGCCAAAGGACCTGAGATGGCAAAGATATCCGTTCTATCTGGATCAGCTTGATTGATGTTATTGCCAAAATCACTGTAACGAATAACAGAAGAATTATTCCCTACAATAGTTGGAGCCGTGTCTCCATCTAACAAATAGATATTGATATCGCCTCCAATCGCAACGATGTTGCCATCTTGGATATCAAAACCACCTGAAACCGAGCTACCACCATTTATTTCGATAATACCTCCATTTGCTATATCAGATGGTAGTAACGAAACGGATAGATCAGGCTCAGTTGCTGACTGGGGCCGTAACACAACAGTGAAGTCTTTTGTGGTGTCAGCGCTGCCAGGGTTGCCCGCAGCATCTTCTGTGGTGACACTCGCTTCAATCACGCCATCGGTGTCAGCAACCAACTCGCTACCTGGAACATCGACGCTATA
>NZ_CAJHBH010000084.1:0-2739 GCF_904846585.1 Psychrobacter sp. H7-1 | reverse complement strand
CAACAGTGAAGTCTTTTGTGGTGTCAGCGCTGCCAGGGTTGCCCGCAGCATCTTCTGTGGTGACACTCGCTTCAATCACGCCATCGGTGTCAGCAACCAACTCGCTACCTGGAACATCGACGCTATAAGTGCCATCAGCGTCAACGGTTGTGGTGTAGTCGGTGTTATTGACGGTGACGGTGACCACATCGCCTGCTTGGAACTCACCGGTGACGGTACCTGTGACAGGGACGTTCTCACCCGCTTCAGCCGCGTTGATAATGTTGTCGTCTGTGAGGTCGTCAACGCTGATCGCTACGACTGGGGCGGTCACATCAACGGTATCGCGTACCGCATCATCCGTGCCAGGCTCAGACTCGTTACCAGCAGGATCTTTGATCGTTGCGGTGACTTCAAGCGCTTCGCCTTCAGTTGGGGCTGGGACGTCAACCACAACACTACCAGCGGTGATGTCCTCTGGGGTAATCTCGGTTTCAACACCGTTAACCACAAGGGTATCACCCGCTTCAGCATCTGCTGGTAAGCCAACAGTGACTGCAACGTTGCCCGCTTCATCAATCTCGTCAGCGGTAATGAAGTCATCCCCATTGCCGATGACGGCGGTTGGTGCGTCAGGGGCGGTTGTATCAACCGTGATGTCTGTAGTGACAGGGGCACTGACGTTGCCAGAAGGATCTTCTTGCGTGGCGGTGATAGTTTCAGGACCTTCACCCATAGCGTCAATGTCAGCTTGGTCAACAGGAACACTCCAAGTACCATCAGGATTAACGGTTGTGGTACCAATGACGTTGCCACTGCCATCAGTTAGTTCAATGGTGGCACCAGGCTCACCGGTTCCTGTGACATTGAAGCCGTCTTCAGCTTCATCGCCATTCACGACATTATCACCAGCAACTGGGCTGTCGATGGTTGGGGCTGTCGGGGCGACGGTATCTTTATTACTATTATTATCGTTACCCATTACGGCAGCAGCGATACCTACACCTGCTAAACCAACTAGCCAAGGAATAGCATTGAAACCTTCTGTAGCACCAACCCACCAAGGTGAGCTTTGTGACTGACCGCCAAGCGCTTGGCCTTCGATTTCGCCTGCTTGTAGTTCAGTTACATAGTCTACTATTTCGCCAGTGTCTGGCACGTAGTAGTAGTAGCTACCGTCTTCGGCTAAGCCGATAAGAGCGCTATCACCACTGTCATAGAATCCTTCGATAACAAGATCTGGAGTGTCACTATCTTCTTCAAATGAAATTTGTAAATCTTTACCTACGCGTTTGGTTACGATGTGATCGGGCGCGCGACCAGTAGCCTGATCGATGAGCTCATAGTTCACTTTCTTGCTAGCTTCGATAACTGTGGGTACGCCGTCTTGGGTAATGACGACATTCTCAGCGATGGTACTCGCTTTGTCGTGGACTTTGACCGTGATGGTATTCATAAGTTTATCCTTTGATTACTGATTCTGAGTAAGGTCATGATAGGTATGCGGTTACTAAAAAGCCTATTGTTCTGATACGACAGTAGCGACAACTCTACGGTTGTTTTGACGCCCTTGTTCAGTGTTGTTGGTATCCACAGGTCTTGATTCGCCATATCCCATAGGGTTCAATTTCATGCTGTCGACGCCATATCTATTCACTAAGATATCTTTGGCGGTATTGGCACGTGCTTGAGAGAGTTTCGAGTTATAACTTTCAGAGCCTTTGCTATCTGTATGACCTTCTAAGATGATATTGTTGTTGGTCGGGCGAGTTCTGATAAAGTCAGCCATTTCACCTAGCTCGGCTGCAGTATTGGCCGTAATTTTGGTGCTATCAAAATCGAATAAGACTGTAAATTGGCGCTCATTTCTGATGGGTAAGTTCTGAGAAGGTGGTGGCACTGGAACGACTACAGCTGGCGGTATAGCGACTGGTTTAGGGGCGCTACAGGCTATAGAAACACGACTGATCTGATGCGTTTGACGCGTCGTTTGGTTCAGCATTGACAAGGCTTGTGCAGTAGAGACTTGCTGAATTGTAGGTACGCCGTTCGCAGAGATATCTACTTTTAGGTAAGTTGTGGTTTGTGGCGTAAAGTTGTAAGTCTTCGCCTGAGCAAGCACTTGACCATTCACGCTGTTCATATTTTGAGCAGTCACCACTTGTGAGTCACTACAGACAACTATGTCTGAGTAATGATTATTCACTAAGCTGACTTGAAAAAAGTTATCTGTGTTAACGCCTACAAGACCATCAGAGCCAATACCTACGACGATAGGTCCAGTTTGAGCTGTGTTATTTTGACGTAAAAGGACAATTCGACTTTCATTGGCTTTTAGCATGCTGTCATTTGGTTGTTGAAAAGCGGCACCACTCTTTTGCCACATCACTTTACTCATTGCGCTATCAGCAGTTGATGGCTGACTAGCACCCATCGTTTGGCAACCTGTCAGACCCATTGCTACTACTAAAGCTGTCGATAATAAAACCTTACTATTCATGTCATTACCTCTCAGTAAACGAAAAATTATGCCTGTATTCTCTGTCCTACACCACGTAAGCAACAGTAGATTAAAACCTTGTTATTCTCATTAATTTCAATTTTTGGTGGTGGTTCAAAAAGTAGGCTGACATTAGGGCGTGTTGAACATTCATAATTTGAGCCAGATATAAGCACAAGCAAGGGCGACCGTATTTTCATAACTCTGCTTGAGCTTATCAAATCTAGTGGCAACCGCCCTATACTGTTTTAGCTTAGCGA
>NZ_CAJHBH010000083.1:0-3171 GCF_904846585.1 Psychrobacter sp. H7-1 | reverse complement strand
TGTTATTTCTACCGCCGTACAGTCCCGATTTAAACCCTATTGAGAAAAAATGGGCACAGGCTAAATTTCTACGCCAAGGATGGATGGAGAATAATCTACCTAAACTATTTCATAATATGGGTTGTACTAATTTTATTGTGGATTGACTATAGATCAATGATCTGCCTCATAGCTTTTTTGCATTAAAGACAATTAATATTATATCAAGCCGTTATTTTGCAACATACATAGATATCGAGATTAAAAATGAGTTCAATCACCAGAAACATCTTTGGCACCATCAATAGAACCATCCATCATTGGTATATTTTACTTGTTGTGGGCATTATTTTTATTGCCACCGGGATATATACCTTTGTTTCACCACTTGAGTCTTATGCTGCACTCGCTATTTTGTTCAGCATATCTTTTATTATTTCAGGCATTTCTGAAATTACATTTTCTTTATTAAATAAAAAGCTACTTAATAACTGGGGTTGGTTTTTAGTCCTTGGGATTTTAACGTTCATTGTTGGTGTTCTTTTGGTGGTTAACCCGGCAATATCGCAAGCCACCTTGCTTTTTTATGTGGGTTTTTTAGTATTGTTTCGTTCCATTAGTGCTGTCAGCCATTCATTCGAGTTAAAGGAATATGGCTTTTCTGACTGGGGGTATTTAGCAGCAATAGGGGTTGTCGGTATTGTTTTCTCCTTTATCTTATTAGCTAACCCTGTACTTGGTGGCATGACAGTTGTTATATGGACTGGTTTAGCCCTGATCACCAGTGGTTGTTATAGTGCATACCTTGCTTTTAAATTAAAAAAACTAAAAGACTTACCAAATAAGATTTCTAATGAACTAAGAAGTAGATTCAATTTAGTCTCTCAAGAAGTTAATAACGTCTTAAACAGTAAAAAATAACTATATTCTCATTTAATCACTGACCTATAAATATTTAAGTTAATAGCAGCTTCATTTTAAAACAACACTGAGTTATAAGATTCTTTAACCCACTAAGGGGATAATAATGAAAAAGACTAATGAAAAACAAAAAACCATCGACAGCTTTCCACATCAACCAGATGCTAATAAAGCCTATCCACACCATTACCCGCAAAACACCTTGCCGTTTGCTGACAAAATAGGTAACTATCAACGCAATATCGGTAGACCAACCGACGCTTATAAAGACAGTAAAGTCTATATCATCGGTAGCGGTATCGCGGGCTTATCTAGTGCTTACTACTTCATTCGCGATGGTAAAGTACCAGCAGAAAACATTACTTTTTTAGAGCAACTGGAGGTGTCAGGCGGCTCCATGGATGGCTCAGGTAATGCTGAGAATGGCTACATCATACGTGGTGGCCGTGAGATGGAATTTACCTACGAGAACTTTTGGGATGTCTTCCAAGATATTCCTGCAGTCGAGATGCCAGAGCCATACAGCGTATTAGATGAATATAGATTGATTAATGATGATGATCCTAACTATTCAATCGCTCGTTTGGTACATCAGCAAGGTAAAATCAAAGAAACGAATGGTGTTACTCTAAAAAAATCTGACCAATTAGCATTGATACGTCTACTACTAAAACGCAAAGAAGAATTAGATGATGTGCGAGTCAATGATTACTTTAGCGACAGCTTCTTTGAAAGTAACTTCTGGATACTTTGGAGCACCATGTTTGCCTTTGAAAAATGGCACAGCTTGCTTGAGTTAAAACTATATATGCACCGCTTTTTGCATGACTTAGATGGTCTGCATAATATGTCGATGCTAGTATTTCCAAAATACAATCAATATGATGGGTTTATCGTACCGCTACGTAACTATCTCATCGAAAAAGGGGTTAAATTCCAATACGATACTTCGGTGACGGATTTAGATATTGAGTTTAATCAAGCTGATGACCATGAATCTGTTAAGGGTTCAGCTAATGAGCCAACCAAAACGGTCAAAGCCATCATTGCAGAAGTAGGTGGTAAGCCTACCCGTATTACTATTACAGAGAATGATTATGTAGTAGCAACCACAGGCACAATGACTGATGATACACGATATGGTGATAACGATTCTGCGCCAAACCTAGATGCTATGTTAGACAATCAAGGGCAATCAAAAGGTTGGACGCTTTGGAACAATCTTGCTCATAAGTCCAGCGTCTTTGGTCATCCTGGAAAATTCAATGGTAATGTGAATGAGTCTGCATGGATGTCAGCCACACTGACTTGTAAGCCTTCTGCATTGGTAGATAAGGTTAAAGAGCTGTCTGTTAATGATCCATACTCAGGTAAAACAGCGACAGGTGGTATCGTCACCTTTACCGATTCTAACTGGGTAATGAGCTTTACTTGTAACCGTCAGCCGCATTTCCCTGATCAACCAAAGGACACCTTAGTACTTTGGGTGTATAGTTTGCTGATGGATAAAGATGGCAATTATATTAAGAAACCAATGCCAGAATGTACAGGTAATGAGATTTTAGCAGAGCTCTGCCACCACCTTGGTATTATCAATGAGTTAGACGGCGTGGTTGACAATACCATTGTTAGATCTACTTATATGCCATATATCACCTCACAGTTTATGGTACGTGCGCAAGGCGACCGCCCTGAAATTGTACCGCAAGGTTGTACTAATCTAGGCTTAGTAGGACAATTTGTCGAAACTAGAAATGATGTGGTATTCACCGTCGAAAGCTCTGTTCGTACGGCTAGAGTCGCGGTATATAGCCTACTGAATATCAAAAAACAGGTGCCTGATATAGATCCATCGCAATATGACATTCGTCACCTATTACGAGCGGCAAATACGCTAAATGATGGCAAAGGATTTATTGGAGAAGGCTTATTACGTAAGCTATTAAAAGATACCTATTATGAGCATATCTTGCCACCTACCCATCTAGATAGTCAGGAAGAAACGAAGCGTAATGACTCTATTTTCTCAGAGTATTGGGAGTCTATTAAAGGTATTTGGCATAAATAAGCTCCTTTAGATTGCACAGCTTAATACCTCTATTGCTTTAGGCAACGTACATATCATAAAAAAGGCTCCCTTTTGGGTAATGCCAGTCAGTTAAGGCAAAAACTCAATAAAAGTAATAAAATAGCCCATCTAATAAGTAGATGGGCTATTTTACTATGAGACTACAAAACGCTATTAATGAGACGCATAAAAGGATTCCAGAC
>NZ_CAJHBH010000082.1:0-3329 GCF_904846585.1 Psychrobacter sp. H7-1 | reverse complement strand
GGTAATCGTCTGGATGTTGTTCAACATCTTTTAATAATGCTTCGTTAGGTATTTTACTGGGTGGTTTATTGCGAGTGAGTTTGATACTAGGATCTTTGAGCCAATTCTGTAGCGTGGCCTTACTAATGTCATAGAATGCAGAAGCGTGTCTGATACTCATACCTTGTTGTTTAACACTTTTAATCACTTGAGCACGAAAATCTGCTGAATAAGTCATAATCTTTTTACTTTTCGCTTGTTTTAAAACTAATGTACCACTTTTATAAAGGCTCTACTATATCTCATAGCTTTTTGGTACAGGTCGTGAAGAGGGATAAAATATAGTTTACATGCTGTTCAATAAATTCATCGGAAAAAGGGTCTTTCCCAGATAATCTTGCAAATTGAGGGGCAAAGGTATAAAGAGATGTGGCTGCCCCCAGCAATAAGTAGCGAATATGCATGCTGTCTCCTTGAGGAGCCAACCCTAGTTTCTGTGCTCTTCGAATAATATCCAGCTCTTCATCATAAATAGTGCGTAAATAGTTTTCAACAAACCAGTTAAGTCTTTCCGAATCCTCTTGATTGGCCTGGATCAAAAAATGATGAATATCAGGATAGTTAGCACAAAAATTTATAAAATCTTTTAATAGCACTCGTATTAAAGTCGGTGTTTCAACACCTTGCATGTTTTTACGCTTCTCAAAATTGTGTTCAGTGTAGATCTCAAAACATAATTTTGCAGTGGCTTTCCATAAGGCCTCTTTAGAGCCGAAATGATGGCTAATTAAGGTATGGTTCACCTCTGCTTTTTTAGCAATGGCGCGCGTTGAAACACCATCAAAACCTGTTGAAGCAAACTCGGAAAGGGCAGCTGATAATATCTTATTTTTAGTGTGTAATGAGCGCTCTTGCTCTGCACGTTCCACAGGCTTCTCTTGTTTTTAAGCTTCTCAACCCTTATACTAACCAACTGTTCAAGTATTAGATGTTAAGTTATATGGGTTCTTTGTTTTATTGTGTAAGGTATTATATGAGCTTGTCTGTCACCCAATCCCATACGTCAGCGATGATAGTGAAAACGTTGTTTGATCGTCTTGTACGGGCTTTGTTGTTGGCATAATTAGCCCGGGAACCGTGCAGACTTTCATTGCGCTTAAGCTCTTTTGATATGGTATTGGGACTTCTGCCTAATGCATCAGCTATAAATTTAATACTATGTTTCGCCCCTTTAAAGGCATACATCTGATATCGTTCACCTAGGCTTAGATGTGTATAGTTCATGGTTGCAATCTCACTTTGGCGGTGAATATCAACTTTGATGCTAGCGCATCTAGGTCTTTTTTTCACCTCGACTTTGGTATTGCACTTCATGTTTTAATCTAAGTTTAAATCGATTGTATCTTATTTAAAAAGGACCAACTATACAAAGAAAGACAGCAATGCGTATTAGGGTTTTAACTAAAGGAATGCTTACGTGGCAGATTCAGAAATCCAAGCTATTGAAAGTAGTAATAGCGTAAAGAATCTAAGTTTTACTGCCCTAACCGCTCTTGTGGTAGGTTCTATGATTGGGGCTGGTATTTTTTCGTTACCCCAAAATATTGCAGAAAAAGCCAGCGTTGGTGCAGCAATGATTGGTTGGTTAATTACCGGCTTTGGTATGCTGATGTTGGCTTTTGTGTTTCAAATGTTGTCTCGGCGCAAACCCGAGCTTGATAGCGGTGTTTATGCCTATGCTAAAGCTGGCTTTGGTAATTATATGGGCTTTAACTCGGCATGGGGGTATTGGCTAGTAGCATCGCTTGGCAATGTGAGTTATTACGTATTGATATTTGCCACCTTAGGGTACTTTTTTCCCGTATTTGGAGAGGGTAACACCATTGCTGCTGTTGCTGCCGCCTCATTATTATTATGGGCACTATACTTTATGCTAGCTCGCGGTATCGAGGGAGCAACGTTCATTAATCAACTGGTAACGATTGCTAAAATCATTCCTTTATTAACATTTATCGTCATCATGTTCACCGCCTTTAAAATGGATATTTTTACAAATGATTTTTGGGGAGCAATAACGCTTGTTGATGGTATAAACCTTGGTTCAGTTGGTGCTCAGGTTAAAAATATGATGATGGTTACTGTCTGGGTATTTATTGGTATTGAAGGTGCAAGCTTATTTTCTGCAAAGGCTAAAAAACGCTCGGATGTTGGCAAAGCGACGGTGGTCGGATTTTTATTCACCTTAGTATTGTTGATGTTTATTAACTTCTTATCTATGGGTGTTCTCGCACAACCGGAGCTTGCAGTATTAAAAAACCCGTCGACGGCTTATTTGTTAGAAATGGTGGTAGGTAAGTGGGGAGCGACCTTTATTTCCGTTGGCTTAATTATATCAGTATGTGGCGCCTTGTTAGCGTGGACTTTGTTTTGTGCCGAAGTCTTATACTCTGCAGCCGCTGACCATACCATGCCCAGTTTTTTGCATAAAACTAATGCTAAACGCGTGCCTGTTAACGCCTTACTACTTTCTTCAGCATCGACACAACTGTTTTTGATCATCACTTATTTTTCTGAAGGTACTTATACCACCTTACTCTATTTGGCAACGTCAATGATATTGCTGCCTTACTTTTTCTCAGCAGGGTATGGATTAATGGTTGCTAAAAACAAGGTCGGTTATGAGCATGCAGAGAGTAATTTTAATGATGTAATAGTGGCAGCTATCGCCGTTATTTATAGCTTATGGCTACTGTATGCCGCAGGTATTCAATACTTCGTCTTATCGGCATTACTCTATTTACCCGGAATAATCTTTTACATAAAAGCGCGTCAAGAGCAGCAAGCCACGCTATTTACCACTGCTGAAAAAATCATTTTAGGTATTATCGTTATCGCTGCTTTGTATGCCGCTTATGGATTATATACTCACACCTTAACGCTGTAGAAAATGGAATTTATAGAAGCTGAATAGGTAATCCTCCCCCGATAAATAAGAACACTTTAAAATAGAGATTAACTGTTAAAATATATCAGTAGGAGAATCCTATGAAAAAGACCTGTTTTAGCGACAACCAAATTGTCAACATCTTAAAACAAGCAGAACAAGGCGTACCTATCGCTGATTTATGCCTCAAAGCACGTTCTACAACTAGCGTTCTAAATATGGTGGCATGGATGCTGCGCTTATCAGTCGCTTAAAAAAGCTTGAGATTGAAAATGCTCGATTAGGGCGTGTTGAACATTCATAATTTGAGCCAGATATAAGCGCAAGCGAGAGCGACTGTATTTTCATAACTCTGCTTGAGCTTATCAAATCTGGTGGCAACCGCCCTATACTGCTTTAACTTGGC
>NZ_CAJHBH010000081.1:0-3608 GCF_904846585.1 Psychrobacter sp. H7-1 | reverse complement strand
GGTAGTCGTCTTTAGCTTCAATTAGCATACGGACGGCGCGCTCTTTCATTTCGGGGGTATAGTTTCGTGTTTTCATTGTCGTATTCTCTCAGATAAATGAGTCTCTGACAATCCCGGGGCGGTTCATACCGTGAAGTAGCACATACGCAAAGAGATTCAGGTACGTTATTCGAAGAGTTGATGATTAAATATTTCGAAAATGAGCCAAAGTTTGCCACGGAGTACAAAGAGGTTCAGACCTATGCAGACTGGGTTGAGCAGTATGGTGATGAGTTAGGCATAGTTAATAAGAAAGACACTGGTATTGATTTGGTAGCAACCAACTATCTGGGTGAGCATCACGCCATTCAGTGTAAGAATTATTTACCTACTCATAAGATGGCCAAATCAGATATTGATAGCTTTATGAGTGCGTCAGGTAAAAGCTACTTTAGCTATCGTATCGTTGTCAGTACCGTCGCTGAATGGACAGATAACGCCATTGATATGATGGATAATCAAAATCCACCAGTGAGCATGATTAACCTATCAGAGCTTGAAGAATCTTCTATTGATTGGGACGAATATTACAAAGACCATGAAATTAAGTTTGTTGAAAAGTTCGATTTAAGACCGCATCAGCAAGAAGCACATAATGCTGTTCTAAATGGCTTAAAAGATGCTGAGAGAGGTAAGCTCATTCTTGCATGTGGTACAGGTAAGACTTTCACCTCACTACGCATTGCAGAGACGATGGCTGGCAAGGGTAAGAAAGTGCTTTTCTTGGTGCCAAGCCTTGCGCTATTGAGTCAAACGCTTAACGAGTGGACGCAGCAAGCTAAAGTGCCGTTAAGAAACTTTGCTGTTTGTTCAGATAGCGATGTAGGCAAACGCAAGCAAGATGATGATGACCGAGTTATCGCCACACGTTCTGATTTAGACTTCCCTTCTACTACTAACGCTGTCAGCTTAGCCAATGCTATCAAGACTCTACACGACGATGAGCATATGACGGTAGTGTATAGCACATACCATTCTATTAATGTGCTGTCAGACGCTCAAATGAGTCATAACATTGGTGAGTTTGATTTAATCATTTGTGATGAGGCTCACCGTACCACTGGCGCTAAGTTTGATGGCGAAGATGAGTCTGCTTTTGTGATGGTGCATAGCAACGACAATATCATGGCTAAAAAACGCCTATATATGACTGCTACGCCTCGAATTTATAGTGAAGATGCTAAGGCTACCGAAGGTGTCGAGCTATTCTCTATGGACAAAGAAGAGCTGTTTGGTAAAGAGCTACACGTTCTAAACTTCTCACGAGCTGTGGCCTTAAACTTATTAGTCGATTATAAAGTCATCGTATTGAGCGTAGAAGAAAGCGTTATTAATCGTAGACTACAATCGTTAATTTCAGATGAAAACAACGAACTGAACGTAGATGACGCAGCTAAGATTGTGGGCTGTTGGAAGGCGCTGGCTAAGCATGGTTTAAGTGACTCTGAAGACCCAATGAGGCGTGCTGTTGCCTTCTGTCAGGTGATTGGTACAGATTATAAGGGCAAGGGTCATAAAGTATCTTCTAAGCTCATTTCAGAGATGTTTAGCGATGTGGTTAAGACTTATCAAGAAGCTGAATTTGCAGCCATAAAAGAAAAAGACCCCAATGCCGTTATCCCACATTCATTAAGGCTAAATTGTGAGTGCGAGCACGTCGATGGCAGTATGAACGCCAGTGAAAAACAGGCTAAGCTTGATTGGCTTAAACAAGATTTAGAAGACAACACTTGTCACATTCTATCTAACGTACGCTGTCTATCAGAAGGTGTTGACGTGCCAGCCTTAGATGCGGTGATGTTCTTAACACCACGTCAATCGCAGGTCGATGTGGTGCAATCTGTTGGCCGTGTTATGCGTAAAGCACCAAACAAAGAGCGTGGCTACGTCATCTTGCCAGTAGTGGTGCCTGCTGGCATGGACCCTTCTGATGCGCTCAATGATAATAAAATCTATCAAGTAGTATGGCAGGTTCTTAATGCCCTGCGTTCACATGATGACAGCTTCGATGCGATGATTAACAAGCTTGAGTTTAATGGCCGTGATACCAGTAAAATGGAAGTTATCGCCATTACTGATAAGGTGCAAAAAAGAACGCCAAGCACAAGCAAAGGGGCTGGCAAGAAAGCCAAGGGTGGTCGTAGTATAGGGTCTGGTGATAAGTCTCAGCCTGAGCAAATGTCTATGGACTTTGAGGTTGGTGAGATTGAGCGTGCTCTATATGCAAAAGTGGTTAAAAAGTGCGGTAACCGCCACCACTGGGAAGACTGGGCTAATGATGTTGCTAAGATTGCTAATACTCATATTGACCGTATTGAGGCTATATTAGAAGACCCTTCATTTGAAAAAGAACATAAAGCCTTCCATGCCTTTGCTAATGAGCTACGTGATGACTTAAACAGCAGTATCACCGATGATGAAGTGGTTGAAATGCTAGCTCAGCACTTGATCACTAAGCCAGTGTTTGATGCACTGTTTGAGCAGTATGAATTTGCTAAGCGCAACCCTATTTCAGTGGCCATGCAAGAGCTACTGGACATCTTAGAATCACATAGACTGGATAAAGAAGCCAAGCAACTTGAGTCATTCTATGAATCAGTGAAGATTCGTGCCAGCGGTGTGCATAGCGCTGAAGGTAAGCAAAAAATTATCTTAGAGCTGTATGATAAGTTCTTTAAAAACGCCTTCCCGCGTATTACCGAACGCTTAGGTATCGTCTATACGCCTACTGAGGTAGTCGACTTTATTATTCATAGCATTGAGAATGTATTAAACGACGAGTTTGGTGCAAGTTTGGCTGATGAGGGCGTACATATATTAGACCCATTCACAGGTACAGGTACGTTTGTTACTCGCCTGCTGCAAAGTGGCCTTATTCCAAAAGATAAGCTATCTCATAAATATCATAATGAAATCCATGCTAATGAAATTGTGCTGCTAGCTTATTATATCGCCTGTATCAATATTGAGACTGTTTACCATTCAATGATATTAGAAGGTAATACTAAAGATAATAGCGAGGCTAACGAGATTGGTTATACCCCATTTGAAGGTATCTGTCTGACAGACACATTTGAAATGTACGAGAAGGGTGACTTAGTTAGTGACTTACTGGAAGATAACAGTGAGCGTCGTAAACGTCAGAAGGAATTGGATATACGTGTCATCATGGGTAATCCCCCTTATTCAGCTGGGCAAGACAGCGCCAATGATGACAATGCAAACATTTCATACCCCACTCTTGACTCAAGAATTTTAAATACATATAGCCATTATTCTTCTAAAACTGATGGAAAAAGTAAGCTTTATGACTCTTATATTAGAGCATTACGGTGGGCCTCTGACCGAATTGATACCAAAGGTGTAATTGGTTTTGTTACTAATGGCAGTTTTATTGAGACAAACTCAATGGATGGCTTACGACATTACTTAGCTAAAGAGTTTAGGGCGTGTTGAACATTGGATATAAATTTCTGGCAAAAAAAATAGCGAACGGTTAATCTTTAAGTTCTCACACAAAAAAGATATCGTTCGCTATGCCTCGCACTATGCTCAAAGATGAACACTGG
>NZ_CAJHBH010000080.1:0-4035 GCF_904846585.1 Psychrobacter sp. H7-1 | reverse complement strand
GGGTAGTCGTCTTTAGCTTCAATTAGCATACGGACGGCGCGCTCTTTCATTTCGGGGGTATAGTTTCGTGTTTTCATTGTCGTATTCTCTCAGATAAATGAGTCTCTGACAATCCCGGGGCGGTTCAAACCTTCATAAACTACCACCTTAATAATGAAATGAAGTAGTCTTAAACGATAGCATTAAGCCTTTCTTTTATCCACAATTATTTAAAGGGTTTTTGCCTCCAGTGGCGGTTTTTCATCCTCTTAAAATTAATGACTTGCCAGCAATACATTTGCTAAAATTAAAAAACCCATAGAATCATGAATCAAAAAAAGAGGATACATATGCCTAAGAGGGCTGAGCAAAGTCTAGAGAAAACTATATTTAACAGTCGCTGGCTGTTAGCTCCATTTTATTTAGGGCTTATAATAGGAATTATTCTTCTTTTCATAAAATTTTTTCAAAAAATCTGGTATATCACTACGCATGTATTCATTGCTAGCGAAGCCGATGTAATTGTTGGCACGTTAGTTTTAATAGATATAGCACTTGTGGCGAGCTTATTACTTATTATTGTATTTAGTGGGTACGAAATATTTGTTTCAAAAATTGATACAGGAGATCATGAAGATCGCCCGGGCTGGATGGGAACAATTGATTTCTCTGGTTTAAAACTAAAGGTCATTAGTGCCATTGTTGCTATTTCTGCAATTGACCTTCTTAAATCATTTATGAATATACCTGACCAGATAAGTGATGGGGACGCTAATAGACTAATGTGGAAGGTCGTCATACATATGACATTCGTTTTATCTGGACTATTGTTTGCTTTAATGGATAAGATTGCTGGTGAAGCTAAAAAGCACTAAATAAAGCATTTGAATTAAGCTCTAAAAGTTAACCAAACCGCCTCAGTGGCGGTTTTTCAATGTCGTTTCTTTAATCATAATATTATCAAGGCTTTATAGGCCTTAATAAAAATACAGTTATAAGGGTTGACAAAATCAATAAGTTTTTTAGTAAACCTTGAACTAAGGCTAGTAAACTGCTATGATTTGGATGTCCGTATTGGTCTATAGACATTAACATTCTATATTAACAATTAAAATTCATAGTAATTGCTGTCTTATTGGGTCGAATAAAGACAGTTTTTTTGTCTCTAAAATTTGTCATAGTCATTACATAATATTATACAGCGCACAAAAAATTATTAGCTAGTTAATATTATGTGGTTTATAAAAGAAGGCAGGTAAAGTTATGGTTAATCCAAATGCTAAGACTTGTATAGATACATTAAACGATATTACTAATGAATTAATTAAACACTATCTTGAGCCCCCTAAGTCCACTTTAATTAACACACAAGATTTTCGCTTAAGACGCATATATCAAAGGATCATAGAAGTAGAAAACAAAGTTAGCTCTTTTCACAGCGATGGCTATATTGCTTTTTATTCTACATTAGGCTTATATTATTCCGCTATAGGAAAGACCGAAAAAGCCAAAAACTTCTATTCAAGAGCAATGAATTTGAAACCTGATGATCTAGCGGATTTAGCAAATTATAATGCGACGCTATTAAAAAATGGTGATTTTGCTGAAGTTGAAAAGAATATTAGAGAAAACTTTAGAGGGCCGATTACGGATATCAGCTCACTATCTACGTTATATCAAATAGGCGTAAGAAATTTAGATTTCTCTTGGTTTTTAGAGAGCTATCTACCTATTCGCCATAAGGATATCCTTTCAGAAGAGAGTAAACACAGAATGGAAAGGCTATACCAGTCTACTAAAAGCTTCGATAATTTCTCGAAGGATTTAAAGCAAATTGGAATTAGTGAAGAAAAGTTTTCTGATTTTTACGCTTTGTTGAATAAATTTTATTATTCAAAATTTCGGGGTTATTTAAATACGAAATTCTGGATTGAGAATGATGATGAACAGTACTTAGTTGTGGATATATATGCCAACATCACTATTGATGAGGCGTCAAAGCTAAGTAGTGAGTTTGATAATATGCTTGTAAACTACTCATTAGAAAAAGGCGATAAAAGCTTTTTAAGTCAGTTTCTTGTTTACTACAAACCATACGAATTATTGGAAGATGACGAAACTATAGGAGATGCTTACTTAGGTATGGACGATGGCATGGAGGTATAAGAAAAGATGTCTATCACATATCATGATTGTTACCAACAAAAACAAGAGATTGAGAAAAATAGTTTTTCACCTAAAGAGGCCTATATTCGTGTACTTATTAGTCGCGGGTATTATGCAGCTTATTCACACTCTCAGGAGTTATTTAAGCCAAACGCGCCATATAAAATAAGTATTGTAAGAGCAAACCCTATTACCGATAAACCATATGGCTCACATGAGAAATTCTACGAAAGTCTGATGGCTGATAAAGATGTAAATTTGAATAATATCGGTAAGTTACTACAAAAGTATCATCGGCTTAGAAAAAAATCTGATTATAAATTAAATCAACATATTAATGATTTAGATAAAAAGAACGCTGAAAAATACCTTGATGAATGTAAAAAGCGTATTGATTTCTTTTTAGTTAATGGTCCAATACCATATCCTTAAATCCCAGCCTCACCCTTAATGCCTGTATTATATATAGCCACTTTCTGATAGGTCGGGCCCTACTCTAGTATGCGTCAGTACACTCCCTGATGCCGCTCATCTTAATAGTTGGTTCAGCTTCGCTCCTGACCAACCTGGTTATCCAACATCACTTACATTCCAACGATCGTTCAATACCTAAATCCAACCGCCCCAGTGGCGGTTTTTGTGTTTAACTTTTATATAGTAAAAAATAAATGCACGTAATGTGAATAATATTATTAACACATGGCGATGTATAGCTTCCTAAATTTACAATGTACATAATTTTATTTGATATAATGATCATAATAAACCCATTTATTTGGGAGGAGTTATTATGAAAACAGCATACGATATTGCTCAGTTCTTCTTATATCACGCCTATAATGGTGAAAAAGACTATATATCAAATCTTAAGCTGCAAAAACTATTGTATTATGCTCAGGGGTATTCGTTGGCTATCTTAGATAAGCCACTATTCGATGAGCCTATTGAGTGTTGGCCTCATGGTCCTGTCGTTAGCAGCGTGTATCACTGTTATAAACACTATTATAAAAGTCCTATTTTGGTAGAGGGTCTTTTTGACGCTAGTATTTTTGATGAAGATACTCTTACTATCTTGGATCGTGTTGCTTGTGACTATGGTCAATACACACCATGGAAGCTACGTAATATGACCCATGAAGAAATGCCGTGGCAGCAAGCCTCGCTCAATCATTGTTCTGTGATATCTAACCAAGATATCAAGCAATTTTTTAAAGAAAAATTAAATATGACACATGTTCGTGATGACCGCCATGCTTATTGTTACGATATAGATGCTATGCAGGCCTCTATTGATAGTGGCGCTTTACCAGTACCTAGTATTAACAACGATGAAGAGTTTTTAACTTGGTTGAACGGATAAGCCTTTAGTATGCATGTCGAGATTACCTCTCTTTTTAAAAGCCATCTCAAAAATTATCCAGAAGAAGATAAGTTGAAAATTAGTGCCTTCATTCAGCATGTTCAGAACCATGGATTAGCTAATCTAGAAGGACGTAACAAGTCATCAGACAATGTGCCGACAGATGACCCTCGTTGGCTAGTCAAAGTTAAACACGCAAAGAAATATAATCTTTGGCATTATCACATTGGGATTCCAACTTACGAGGGTGAATTTGGAGACAAGACTAGCGAGTACGTACTACATTACATGCTAGATGAGGTTGGTAGGAAAATAACACTTGTTTATATGTCGGCGCATCCTCCATTCGAATTGCCGAATGATGAATATTTAACTCTTAGTTAAACATATAACCTAAGAAACCGTGAACCGCCCCGAGTATATCGGAGAGTGGATTACTTGAGTCAGGCAGCTTTGTTTGACTCATTAAGACTATCATAGTATCGTCTCTCAAACTCAAAAGGCGACACATAACCAATCGTACTATGAAT
>NZ_CAJHBH010000079.1:0-4174 GCF_904846585.1 Psychrobacter sp. H7-1 | reverse complement strand
AATCAGACTAGGATTCAAAAGGGTTTAGGCTATAAATCGCCAAGACAGGTGTGGTTTGATTATTATCGTCAGGCTGCGTAATCAAAATCTCCCAAGTTTATATATACGGGATTGACGGCAGGGGTCAGAAAGTTAATCAAAGCTAAAAAAGCTTTTTGAGTTACTTCCTCACCGCATAGGTGACTTAGAAATACCTGCTATCATATCCCAAAATATAAAGCGTCTTCCTCACCGCATAGGTGACTTAGAAATAATAAACCAAAAAGGAATAAAACTAATGTTACTTCCTCACCGCATAGGTGACTTAGAAAAATTAAGTTAGATGTCATAGGATTATGCTGTGACTTCCTCACCGCATAGGTGACTTAGAAAACCTATTGCATTATATAACCTTACATTACGTTCTTCCTCACCGCATAGGTGACTTAGAAATTAGCTGATGACTATGGGCAGACTGTAGATGACTTCCTCACCGCATAGGTGACTTAGAAAATTAATCAAAGCTAAAAAAGCTTTTTGAGTTATCTTCCTCACCGCATAGGTGACTTAGAAATAATGAAAAATTTTAACTTAGTATTATCTGTAACTTCCTCACCGCATAGGTGACTTAGAAATTGGCGCAATCCTTGGATAGCTCAGCTGCCGTTCTTCCTCACCGCATAGGTGACTTAGAAATACAAATACGCCTGCGAATATCACGCAAAAACCTTCCTCACCGCATAGGTGACTTAGAAATAAAGCCGTGGGTTACCATTTGGCCGCCATAACTTCCTCACCGCATAGGTGACTTAGAAATAATCACGCCACAGCTAACACAGACACACATGCTTCCTCACCGCATAGGTGACTTAGAAATCGCCCTGCATCTGAGTCAGCAAGCCATAACGCTTCCTCACCGCATAGGTGACTTAGAAAAATCATCCAACACTTGACTTAATGATATTTGCCTTCCTCACCGCATAGGTGACTTAGAAATTGAATACATTCCTTGAATACATTCCTTGAATCTTCCTCACCGCATAGGTGACTTAGAAATTACTGGTATGCAAGTAAGATAGGCATTAAATCTTCCTCACCGCATAGGTGACTTAGAAAAGTTTGTTAGACCTTGCAAGAAAATAAAACAGCTTCCTCACCGCATAGGTGACTTAGAAAACAACTTTAAACTTGAACGGGTTGATAGTGTTACTTCCTCACCGCATAGGTGACTTAGAAAGTACTGAAAAGTCTGGGGAATAGCCACGGTGTCTTCCTCACCGCATAGGTGACTTAGAAAGCATTTATCGAGCGCGGGATTATCGGTTGGTGTCTTCCTCACCGCATAGGTGACTTAGAAAGTGAGATTTACGGCAATGTCTGGCAAGAGCGCCTTCCTCACCGCATAGGTGACTTAGAAAATCTCGCCGTTTGGTCGCATCATCTTGCGCACTCTTCCTCACCGCATAGGTGACTTAGAAAATTCAGTGGATTGACCGGCTCCCCTGCTAACACTTCCTCACCGCATAGGTGACTTAGAAAGCTCAAAACTTTAACCAATAAAGATACAACATCTTCCTCACCGCATAGGTGACTTAGAAAAGACAATTAGGCTTAACTTTTAAACAACAACACTTCCTCACCGCATAGGTGACTTAGAAATATATATAAGGCAAGTTATCTGGCTACACACTCTTCCTCACCGCATAGGTGACTTAGAAATCGTGAAAAATCATATTACACAAAGAGACACACTTCCTCACCGCATAGGTGACTTAGAAATATACCGCCTTAATGATACCTATTCTATAGTACTTCCTCACCGCATAGGTGACTTAGAAATTGAAACAGAGAGTTACAGTATTGCTTTAAGTACTTCCTCACCGCATAGGTGACTTAGAAACATATAAGATGCGGTGTTTATTTCATCATCATCTTCCTCACCGCATAGGTGACTTAGAAATTGAAACAGAGAGTTACAGTATTGCTTTAAGTCTTCCTCACCGCATAGGTGACTTAGAAATTAAAAGGTTGGGACGGTTATTCAAGTGGCAGCTTCCTCACCGCATAGGTGACTTAGAAATCATGAAAAATCATATTACACAAAGAGACACAACTTCCTCACCGCATAGGTGACTTAGAAATTAAAAGGTTGGGACGGTTATTCAAGTGGCAGCTTCCTCACCGCATAGGTGACTTAGAAAATCCCAAATTAGCACACCTGCCCATGTTGGATCTTCCTCACCGCATAGGTGACTTAGAAAGTAGCAAGTCGGACAGACGCAAGGCGATTGACCTTCCTCACCGCATAGGTGACTTAGAAATATTCGACTGGATTGCAGTTGGCAGACCCTCACTTCCTCACCGCATAGGTGACTTAGAAAATGATTGCCTAGCAACTCGTTACGCCCCAACCCTTCCTCACCGCATAGGTGACTTAGAAAGCTACAACCGAGCGTTAGAGTTAGGTATCGCCCTTCCTCACCGCATAGGTGACTTAGAAAACGGTGTTGGCGCTAGCCCGGATAGATTAGTTCTTCCTCACCGCATAGGTGACTTAGAAATCGTCAAAGTGCCAAGTCTTAAAGCTATCAAACTTCCTCACCGCATAGGTGACTTAGAAACCATAGATTTGGCAGTAATCAGAGTTGCAGGGCTTCCTCACCGCATAGGTGACTTAGAAAGCAGAGCGTAAAAGCCCTTAAAACAGAGCTATCTTCCTCACCGCATAGGTGACTTAGAAAATTCAGCATGAGCCTCAAAAGTTCCATGCTGTCTTCCTCACCGCATAGGTGACTTAGAAATGTGCCAGTCGCACCTAGAAGCAATGTGTGACCTTCCTCACCGCATAGGTGACTTAGAAATATCAAAGCCCCTATAGCCTGTAACTATTGAGCTTCCTCACCGCATAGGTGACTTAGAAAATAACGTTTAGCTCGCCTTGCGTGTAAACAGGCTTCCTCACCGCATAGGTGACTTAGAAATTCCGCACCTGTTGGCTTGACGGCTACAGGTCCTTCCTCACCGCATAGGTGACTTAGAAATTTCTAACAATGCTTCCGTACTCATTGACCTCTGCTGTCAACAACGGAGAAAAACATTTGGTAGATTTCATCAGGCAGCCTGACGGTAAAAGTCTTGGAATACTTGAGTAGGTGACTTAAATCCTAACCCTTTTTGTATTCGTTGACGGTTGTAAAAAATCTCAATATATCTAACCACATCCTTAATGGCTTCATCACGAGTCTCATAGACTTTGTGATAAATCAGCTCGTTTTTTAACTGACCCCAGAAGCTTTCAATCGGGGCGTTATCGTAGCAATTGCCTTTTCGGCTCATAGAGCCAGCAAAACCATACTTGTCGATGATTTGGCGGTATTGATGGCTACAATACTGACTACCCCTGTCAGAATGCACGATTAAGCCCCGAGCAGGGCGTTTGTACTTAATGGCATTGTTTAAAGCCTCACAAACCAAATCAGCGGTCATACGCTTATTTAGAGCATATCCCACAATCTCTTTGCTGTACAAGTCTTTGAACGCTGCCAAGTATGACCTCTGCTGTCAACAACGGAGAAAAACATTTGGTAGATTTCATCAGGCAGCCTGACGGTAAAAGTTTGGAATACTTGAGTAGGTGACTTAAATCCTAACCCTTTTTGTATTCGTTGACGGTTGTAAAAAATCTCAATTGGTAAATGCCTCTGCCAAGTGGACGATGCCGATTCGTAATTGGGGACAGACGATGATGCAGCTGTCTATCTATTTCCCTGGTCGATTAGATTCGGTGATGCGTCTTTAATTTAGTTGACACAGAGTTTTGAACGCCCTCCCCCACCAAAAAAAACCAGACAACCGAAGCTGTCTGGCTTTTAACTCTCAACAAAAATAACTACCTACCATTATATTCCTGCCAAGTAGCATGCTCACAAACCTCACAGCACCAGTTCTCTTTAGACCGCATATAAGCAATATCAGCAGGGACCTCTACGGGACAAATATATCCACAAAACTCACACGTTACATCATCCAAGTAAGCGAAGCATTCAGATACTTCTTTGAATAAAGCCTGGGAAATACCCCCATATTTAAAACACTAAATAAGTAGAACTAAGCTGCCATATTAAATTTCTGAATCGGCGTAAAGCCACCATTAGCCATATTGGGTCTTTCGTTATTATAGTGATTGATCCAAGCT
>NZ_CAJHBH010000078.1:0-4240 GCF_904846585.1 Psychrobacter sp. H7-1 | reverse complement strand
TTTCATAGGGTTAGTATGGCGAGGTTAATTTTAACTTGCAATACTTTAAGTACTGATCACGACAGTGTGTGTCGCCTTATATCCACCCCCTGAAGTGGGTGGTTTTACGGCGACCGGTGATAAAAAAACCGCTTTAATTGAACTCAACCCCAAATCTTGGACAGTTTAGTTCATAATAAGCGGTTTTTTATCATTAAAATTTTCTGCTATTTGTTAATATCCTGCAGGGGTTTTAACATCTTCTCAGGGTGTTTGGGCACTACTCCTTTATATTGCTCTACGATTTTGAGCACATCTTTTTCATAATCACCCGTGGTATAGACCGGCGTTAAGAAGCGAACCTCTTTACTCTTATAGTCCATAGCGACTGGCACGATAGGAACCTGAGCACCATCGGCAATATAATAAAACCCAGTTTTCCAGCTATCGGTATAGTCTCGAGTACCTTCAGGTGATAATCCTAAGTACATCGATTTACTGGATTTTAACTTATGGATACTGGCCTGTAGCACCGTACCCTTTTTGCTGCGATCAATAGGAATAATACCCGCCCATTTAAAGAAGCTCGCCAATACTGGATACTTAAATAAACTGTCTTTTCCCATGATATTAATGTCTAAGTCTAACCCCAACACCAAAGGTATGGCGTATAGTCCATCAAAATTTGAGGTGTGCGGTAAAGCCAAAAAGACTGCCTTTGGTACATTAGGAATCTCACCGACTGCCCGCCAACCCATAAGTTTAAACAGAGCACGGGCAATAGGTGGTGCAACGCTTCCGCCACGCCTAGGTACCTTATCCCCTAGGTCTTTATGCGTCAGTCGCTTGAATTTAGCCACTGCTGTGTTTTTTGAAGTGTCAGTGTTAGACATTAAACTGCATCCCTACATTTCTAGATTTATTTATTATCGCGGTTGGTTTCGTTTACTAAGTGCTGATATGCTTACACCATAATCTCGGCAAGATCCCCCTTGCTCTCTAACCACGTTTTACGATCACCGGCTCGTTTTTTGGCCAATAGCATATCCATCACACTATTGGTTAGCTGCATGTCATCCATATCTAATTGCACCAATCTTCGCGTATCTGGGTTCATGGTAGTCTCACGCAGCTGCTCAGCGCTCATTTCGCCCAGACCTTTAAACCGGGTGATTTGTGGTTTTTTATTGCCAGGTACATTACTTAAGATATGCTCAAGCTCACTTTCATCCAGCGCATAATGCACCTCTTTACCGATATCAATTCTATATAAGGGCGGCATAGCCACAAACAAATGCCCTGCATCGACCAAAGCTGGGAAGTGCTTCACAAACAGCGCACAAATAAGTGTGGCAATGTGTAGTCCATCTGAATCAGCATCGGCCAAGATACATACCTTATCGTAACGCAGCTCTGATAAATCATCTGATGCCGGGTCCACACCAATAGCAATGGCGATATCATGGATCTCACGACTTGAAAGTACTGTATCAGGTGAGACCTCCCAAGTATTTAAGATTTTACCTCTTAATGGCAAAATCGCTTGAAAATGTCGATCACGTGCTTGCTTAGCACTCCCCCCAGCTGAGTCACCCTCAACCAAAAACAGCTCAGCACCATCTCGCACTCCACCACGGCAGTCAGCTAATTTACCAGGTAGCGCTGGGCCTTGCGTGATTTTTTTGCGCGCCACTTTTTTGGCCGATTTTAAACGTCTGCCTGCTTTAGAAATAGCGAGCTCAGCAATTTGCGCTCCTAAATCAGCATGTTGGTTTAACCATAAGCTAAAAGCATCTTTGGCCTGAGCCTGCACCGCACCTGCTGCTTCTCGACTAGATAAACGCTCTTTTGTCTGCCCTGAGAACTGTGGCTCTGAGAACTTCAGCGATAAGATGTAGTTAACCCCATCCCACACATCCTCACCGGTCAGTTTAACATTACGCGGCAGTAAGTTATGAATTTCACAAAACTCACGTAAGGCTTCTAAAATACCGGTACGCAGACCATTAACATGCGTGCCGCCTTGGGCAGTCGGAATCAAGTTAACATAACTTTCTTGAATTGGTGTGCCACCTTCGGGCAGCCATGACAAAGCAAAGGTTACCCCTGAGCGCTCCCCTTCTTTTGCTTCATAAGAAAAATAAAACGGCTCTGGTGGTAGTGTTTCTAGGCCATCAAGCTGTTCGTTTAGGTATTCAACGACCCCATCAGCAAACTGCCAGACCACTTTATCATTATTAATCTCATCGAAGAATTCAATAGTCAGACCAGCTGCTAATACCGCTTTGGCCTTTAGGTTATGCTTAAGCTGCTTTACGCTAAATTTGGGAGTGTCAAAAAAGGATTCATCCACCCAAAAACGAACTTTCGTCCCTTTTTTGCGCTTATTAGAGCTCACAGACTTAACCAACTCAGTGACTGGCGCCCCATTTTCAAAGGCAATATCATATTGGCTACCATCACGCCAAACGGTCACCTCTACACGTTTAGATAAGGCATTCACTACTGAGATGCCTACCCCATGCAACCCCCCGGAAACTTGGTAGTTGCTGGTATTAAACTTACCCCCAGCATGCAAGCGAGTTAAGATGATTTCAATACCTGTTTGCTTGAATTCAGGATGAATATCAGTGGGCATACCGCGTCCATCATCTTCCACAGATAACGAACCATCATTGTGCAGTTGTACTTTGATAGTCTTAGCATGGCCCGCTAAGGCTTCATCCACTGAGTTATCGATCACCTCTTGCGCAAGGTGATTGGGCCGTGTGGTATCGGTATACATACCAGGGCGACGACGGACCGGCTCAAGCCCTTCTAAGACTTCGAGCGATTGGGCGGTATAGTTACTCACAGTGATATCCTTTGCTTGATTCAGCCTTTAATTATTACCTATATTATACCCAATATCGTGCACCTAATGGGTGATGTATAGAGATTAGCGACTGTGTTAACGACAGCAGGTGACGCAAAGAAAACAAGTCAGTAAGGTAAGTTACGCAAGAGACTGCAGATGACTCATAATCATAGGTAACTGTTGCTCAAAATCTGTCATGCGATGATCGCCTCCAGACTGTAAATCAACCGTCACTCCTTGGGCTTGATAAAAATCGGCCGCAACTTGAGGATTTAGGAGTTCATCGCCTTGCTTAATCACGACGAATAATTTCTCAGGATAAGTTATCTGCTGTAGCTTGTGCGTGTTAAACCAATCTAAATCTTTTAAAGTCATCGCCCAGCCACCAGTGGTTCGGTAAATCACCGTATCAGCACCATCATCACACGCAATACCATCTACCACGTGGTCATCAACGAAGCGCTGTAAGCTAATATGCGGCTGAGTACTGGGGTTTAACAATACCGCTGGGCAAGCTGTCTTATTACTGACTAGAGTGGCAAAATAGCCGCCTAACGAGCTACCCATTACTACTACCTTATCATCCGCTTCCTTAGCTTGTTGTACCAGCTCACATAGTCGAGCAAATACCTTATCAGGAGATTCATTCAAGTCAGGTCTAATAACCTGAATATCGGCATGATGACTGTTGCAGTATTTTTGGAGCAACATCCCCTTAACTGAATTAGACCGGCTGTCTAAACCATGTATATAAATGATCTTCATAGATGTTTATCCTTTTACTTTTTATGTTTTAATGAAGATTATCACGAAAGAAACCACTAGGGGAATCATGCTAAAATTGATAAAACACTAAAAGGTTATTCTATATTGGCTCCGCTTATAGCTCATGGTCTCTTCAACCTCAAAGTTACTTTTTAAGCTTCACAATATCATATCTTCGGCAGGGGCGAGGTGATACTCATGTTCGACCAAATAGAGCTCTTTGCTATTGAAAATCCCTGTATTGGCGTCTGTCAAAGCAATAAAAAAGGTTATTGCTTTGGGTGTCTGCGCAGCCGCACAGAGCGTCAATTGTGGCTCCAGATGACGGATGAACAAAAGCGTGAGGTGCTAAGGCTTATTATAGGCCGCAAAAAAAGAATAGAGCAAATGCGCCTACGCCAGCGTGAACAAATGGAACTAGACTTTGGTTCAGCAGAGGAACTGCATTATTTATTTGATAATTAGCTACGGCAAACTATTACAATAAATGGCTTATAGTTATAAAATGCCCTGCAAATGAAAAAGCCCCCATTCGGATGAATGGGGGCTTTTAGGTATAGGGAGCTGACGATGACCTACTCTCACATGGGCGAACCACACTACCATTGGCGCGACGATGTTTCACTTCTGAGTTCGAGA
>NZ_CAJHBH010000077.1:0-4433 GCF_904846585.1 Psychrobacter sp. H7-1 | reverse complement strand
TCCAGTGTTCATCTTTGAGCATAGTGCGAGGCATAGCGAACGATATCTTTTTTGTGTGAGAACTTAAAGATTAACCGTTCGCTATTTTTTTTGCCATTAATTTATACCCAATGTTCAACACGCCCTAATATAAATCTTAAGAGTTTTGAAAGAGAATATTTATTCGTTAGAGCCTATATAGCGATATTTTTTAACAGGAAGTATCCATTTAATAAGCAAGACGCTAAATATTTAACTGAGAAAATAATCAAAGGGAACTATCTAAATACGTTAAAGCAAATATCTCCCTTATTGGCTGAAAGCTTCATAAGAATGTATACAGGTGTTTTTTTCGCTAAATTCTATTTACTACTAGATGATATTGAGAGCTATGAGAGTTATTTAAAAGCCCTATATTTCTATAGTGGTGCTTTTGTAGAAAGGTGTAAAGTTTTAGGCTTTGATACTGTTAGTAACGATTACTTATTACAACCTTATAAAAAATACACTCAAGAATTAAAAAATATAGCCATACCATTAGCTAAGGAAATATGGAGTTATGATACTAATAAAATATTACTTAGAAAGCATGTAGCAGACATCATAACCAAGCTATTACCACAGCATAACCTTAGAATTACTCAAGTAGACAACTGGCTTAAGCAATCTGACATTGTACCTAATGAGATATTAGAACGGTATAAAAACAATGATTATGGGAATTCTAAACCTATTGTAGAAGCTAGAGAACGGCTAAAAGCCGAAATACTTTTGAAGCTAACGCCTTTATATTGTGAAGATATGTAAATAAATACCCCTTAATTCTAGAAATGCCCCCTCAATTCTAAAATTTCTATCTACCTCAATAACCACGTTAAATCTAACATGACCCCATCATTTACAACAACTGATGGAGTCATGTCACTATGCAACACATAGACAAACAACCCACCACCACGCTAACCCTAGCTGACCTAATCGCAAACCCTAATGACTTATACCAAGTTACACAGGTAAGCGAAATATTCAAAAGACACCCCGAGACAATTAGACGCTGGATTAAAGCTGGCAAGATACCTAAGCCTCTAAGCATAAGCGGTATGTATTACTTTAAAGGTAGTGACCTTTTGAGCTATATAAACGCCAATAATGCAGAGGGGATTAATCATGCATAACACGCCAAAAAGAACAGCCACAGAGTTACTAGAGGACTTTATCTTTAGTATTGATGTAGAGATTGAGCGCCTATCGTACTTTGAAGCCATATTTACAGCTATAAGAGCAGATGAAGCCAAAGGCGGTCACTCAGTCAAAGCCTTAGCCAGTTTAGGCGAATACCTAGCCCAAGATCTTATTCATTGCTCACGCCTAGACAATGACCAGTTACAAGCTGAATTACAGGGGGCTGATGATGAAAGATAGAGCATCTGTAATACGTAGAGCCATCATTGCCCTGCTGCTACCAGTCTTTTTGCTGTTACTCGCTGGCTATATGATTAACAAGCCAGCCAAGGCATTTTATGAGCTTTTGGGGGTTAAGTATGAGCAAAAATAATCAACTGCCTACCAATAAAGATATAGCTCAGTATCTTAATAATGACGTACCACTAATGCAGCTAGAGCATGATTTATTAATGGCTGAGCTTGATGAGCTTTTAGCTTTTGACCCGTTAGAGAGTCTAGATTTTCTAGACTTTGAACCATTGCCTGAAATAGATATAGCTAAAGAACTTGAGCAGCTAGACAAGCTAGAAAGTGATTTATTCAGCGATTTAGAGGGGTTAGATGATGAATAGCGATAAGGATATAGATAACCGCTTACAAGCTCATAGAGAGCCGATACAGGCGACTGATAGCGATCATAAGACCTTTATCTATGCCCAGCTTGCCTATGCTAAATCTAAGCATAGTAAACAGGCAAAGCAAAAGAAGAAAGCCTATAAGAAGATATGGTTTAAGAGAGGGGGTACTAATGAATAGTATAGATAAGATAAAGCCCCAAGCTGATGACAAGGGGCTTAGCAGTTTACTTGCTGATGCAATCAAAGCTACTGACCAAATTATAGCAGAAGATAGGATACTAGCCACCCTCAGAGCATTACAGCAAGATAATAGCGTATTAGAGATAGATGGAAGCTTCAGTATAGTTAGTGGTGATAAAGCAGGAGAGCTTATAGATACAGCTGACAAGGCTATACTGGTGATGCATGATAATAGCTACCAGCCAGCTAACTTAGCCATTTATACGCCTAATAGTGAAAGAGTAGAGATAATAGATCCAAGCGAACCCAGTGCTTTTATTATCGGTAATTTAGGCTTAGATAGTGACTGGTATGCAGTGGATAGCCTAGCTGAAGCCGTAGAGCTTTATGAGCATATGACAGTTAATCAAAAGCTTAATATTACTATTTTAGTTAGCCTTAACCCGTATAGCTTCAATAGTATGGTTAAGCATTTTGCTGAGGTTAAGCAAGTTATTGTAATGACTACAATAGAGAGTCCAGACCAGCTAATTAAACCGCTACTAGGGCTTAATATTAAAGCAATCATAACTACTTTTGACTTGCTGCTATCGTTTGAAAATGGTTTAAGCCTTGATGATGTTATTAATGATCCTGAAACCATTGTAAAGGACTTACAGCTAGAGGCATGGGGAAAGCTTGGAGATATAGCAGATGCAGATAGTAAAGCTACCCCATACCCCTTAGAAGCATGGGGAAACAAAGGAGAGGTACTAAGAGACGCTTTAGAAGCTATTACTTACTATTCTCAGATACCCTTAGCATTAGCTGGTCAGTGTATCTTAGGGGCTTTAGCCACAATTACACAGCAATATATAAACGCTCCTTACCCTACTGGTGGCGGTTTCATGCCAGCCTCGTTATTTCTACTTACTGAGATTGAAAGTGGTGGGGGTAAAAGCAAAACAACTTCAATGTATAGCCATAAAGAGCTAATAGATTATCAAAAGGAAAAGCGTAAAGAGTACCGCATTCTTAGAGATGAATGGCTAGCTGAAAAAGCAACAAAAGCTAAGAAAGACTTAGATAAATGGTTACTTGAGAACCCAAAGCCAAAGCAGCCCATTCTATTCGCAAAGTCTGGAACTCTTATAGGTTTCTTAGATAATATGATTTTGGGTAATACTCGCAACGTGGCTTGGGCAACAGCTGAAGCTGGCTTATTTTTAGGCAGTCATAGCTTAACCAATGAAACCGCCCAAAGTAACATAAGCCAAATATGCGATATCTGGAGCAGTGGAGAGTTTGACCGTATGTTATCCCCTCGCTATAACTCTAACTTTACAGATGAAAACGGTATAGATGGGATTAGGTTTACGTTAGATTTGCAAGGTCAGCCCCCTATCGTAGCCCCTGCTTTAAACAATGAAACAATGAGTGGACAAGGCTTGTTACCTCGCTTTCTATTTGCTTTTCCTGAGAGCTTAAACGGTACTTTAGTTTTTAATACTGATGAACGCTTAGACGCTAAACCCAATAAAGACCCTAGGTTAATAACTTACTGGCAAAGATGCAGAGCTTTACTTGATCCAGTGGCTAGCAATGTTAAGACTGATAGCGAGGGCAATATCATTCGCTACAATATGCCCTTTGAAAATAGGCAGGCTAGAAAGGCTTTAGCTGACTACCAAACAGAGAAAGAAAGCCAGCTAGTTAAAGGCGGTAAGCTAGAAAAGTATGCTGAATATGCTAAACGCTTACATGAAAACGCTAGCCGTATAGCATCAATATTCGCTTACTTTGATGGTAGGCGGTTTATATCAGCTGATGACATTAAAAGAGCCACTTTATTAACTGATTACTCTATGAAAGAGCGTATTAGATACACTGATAAACCCCAAGCTGGTGATAATGACGCTCAGAAATTAGTTAGCTGGTTAGTTAAATACTGCCAAACAAGGTCAGTTAAAGAGATTGCTTATTCTACAGCCCAAAGTAAAGTTACACCTAAGCATCTAAGATTAAAACAAAACTTTGAGTTACTGGCTGAAGTATTAGAAAGTGAGGGTTATATTAAAGTGATAACAAGTGGCAGGGCTAGAATAATACAGGTTAGACCTGAGCTATTAGGGGAAAATTAGGAAAATGGTAAAACAACCGCTATAACTGCCATGTATTAAGGCTTAGCTAGTTTTCCTGAAATATAGCATCATAGGCAAATGGGGAAAGTAAACATCTTAACGGTTGTTAGCTTTCCTTATTTGTCTATTAACTCTCAAGAACAAGGCATTTCATCTAGTAGAAATCAATAGCTCTATACTATACTTAATTATTAGATTATAAAAACTTTAAAAAAATCTAAGGAGAGGGTAATCACCCCGAAAAACAATAACACGTAAAAGTAGAAACTAACTGCTAAAATACCAGCAGGAGATTTCGACATGAAAAAATCAAGATTTACCGACACTCAGATTGTTAATATACTCAAACAAG
>NZ_CAJHBH010000076.1:0-4455 GCF_904846585.1 Psychrobacter sp. H7-1 | reverse complement strand
GTAGTCGTCTTTAGCTTCAATTAGCATACGGACGGCGCGCTCTTTCATTTCGGGGGTATAGTTTCGTGTTTTCATTGTCGTATTCTCTCAGATAAATGAGTCTCTGACAATCCCGGGGCGGTTCATTGCTTTTACAGGTCACATATTAGATGAAGAATCTAAAACCATACTGTGTACGGAGATAACAGGTATATCAATGCCTCAAGGTGAGCCTATTGGATTTATACTAGGCCGAGTGATTAATAAAACATTAACTACGGATGGTTGTGGAGTACATAAGTTTAAACCATTAGTGCATCACTTAGAGCTTGATGAAATTATTTTAGATATAGGTGCTACTCCCAACAATCAAAATACAGCGATTGCTAGGCATCATATTGAAAAAATCGGTAATATTCGGAAGTTAATAGAAGCTAAAGGTTACGATGAAGAAAGTGCTCTCGAAACTACAGAAATCAGTGTAACCCTTCTTGATAATCCTCTGCCAGAGAGATTTGCCGATGGAGATAGAATTGGCTTTGATGGCAATATAGGATTGCTTCAAGCTCTTAATAATGCTGGAGTAGCTGAAAAGTTAGATATGCACAACTTTGATAGGTTGTTAGATTTTGCAAATAAACTAAAAGACCATATAGGGTATCGCCCTTTAACGATTGATTGTTACACTAATAATGGTTTCGTGACGGCAAACCAAGCTATAGGTTGTACATCTCCTAAACACAAAGTTAGTACGGTTAGCTCTATATTCATTATGAGACTAATTACTTCAAAAGGCACATTTTTAATTTTTGACTGTGACATTAAAGGTGGTCAACAAACAAGTGGAATTGCGATAAAGATTAAGCAAGAAGTTTTAGATTTAGGCAAATACAATAAAGATATTAGAATGGTTATGTGTCAACTTTTCGAGAATAGAGGGCGATTATCTAACAAAGATATAATAAAAGAAAAGCTGGGCGCTATTAAGTACTTTAAACACACTAATGGTCATTCAATTAATTGGGTAGAAAGGGTTCTAAGTAAGTTTTAATTATGTATGATAAGAACTGTTTAAATTATATAGTCAATCCACTTAAGAATTAGTACAATTGGTCCAACCTATCAGTAACCTATTTAAGATTTGTAGTGGTCAAGTAAAATTAGACAGCTTATAAGAGGTTTTGAAAATAAAGTTTCTCTTTCTCTATAGGCGTTAAATAATCATTATGCTGATGAGGACGCGAGACCATCCCAGATTCTGTGTAACTGCCATTTAGATTAAATGCTTACTAATACGATCATCAAACATAATCATAAAGCGATTAAGGGCAGACGTCCAGTTACGGATCGGCATTGACCACTTCTTGGACGCCTGCTGGGTTGCTAAATACACCACTTTAAACGCCGCTTGGTCAGACGGGAACACCTTACGCTTATTCACCGCTGTTCGAATCACGCTGTTTAGTGACTCAATAGCATTGGTGGTATAAATGGCTTTTCTGATATCTTTAGGATACTCGAAGAACACCGTTAAGCCCTCCCAGTTGCTGCGCCAAGACTTGACCACATGCGGATAGTTCTTGCCCCACACCTCATCAAAGTGCTCAAGATTGGCCTGTGCTATCTCAAGCGTATCAGCGCCGTAGATGGCCTTTAAATCAGCCGCTACTGCCTTCTTATCCGTCCATGGCACAAACTTCATTGAGTAACGCACCATGTGTACGATACACAGCTGAACCTGAGCATTGGGGTAAATGGTGTTAATGGCGTCAGGGAAGCCCTTTAGACCATCGACACAGGCGATTAAGATGTCTTGTACTCCACGGTTTTGTAGTTCAGTGAGTACGCCAAGCCAGAACTTAGCCCCTTCATTTTCTGATAACCACATGCCAAGCAGCTCTTTTTTACCATTAAGACCGACGCCTAGCGCCAGATAGATAGCCTTGTTGATGATCTGCTTGTCTTGACGTACTTTAACGACAATGCAGTCTAAATAGACGATAGGATAAACACTGCTCAGCGGCCGGTTCTGCCAAGCAGTAATGTCCTCTAAGATGTTGTCAGTGACTCTTGAGACAAGAGAGCTTGAGATGTCGACATCATAGAGCTCTTTGATACTCTCGACAATCTCAGTGGTGGTTTGACCCTTGGCGTAAAGGTATATGATTTTATCATCAAGACCTGAGATACGGGTTTGATGCTTACTAACGAGTACAGGCTCAAAGCTGCTATCACGGTCTCTTGGGGTGGAGATCTCAAGATTGCCTGTGTCGCTACGGACGGTCTTTTTAGTGTGTCCATTGCGCTTGTTAGGCTTGTCTGCTTTCTCATGCTTGGGGTAGCCTAGATGGTCTTCCATCTCAGCTTCAAGAGCGGTATCGATAAAGGATTGCATGAGCTCTTTTTGAAAGTCTTTGATGTCATCGAAGCTTTTCATGCTACTAGCCATTTGCTCGGCTAGTTTTTTAATGTCAGATTGAGTAGTCATTGCTTATTCTCCGGTTAATGGATTATAAGCAGTTACACACTTTTTAGGAAAGGCTCGAGGACGCACACTGCGATAATATCCCCAAATATAATCAGTGATATCCTTCGTTGCTTCAACCTGACTTGCATAACCATACTTTGGCATCCATTCTGTTTTAAAGCTTCTAAAGAACCTTTCGGTGGGTGCGTTGTCCCAGCAATTACCTTTACGACTCATACTGTGTCTCATCTCATAGCAGTTGGAAATGGTTTTAGCAAAATGCTCACTGGTATAATGCGTACCCTGATCAGAATGGAACAACACCCCTTTGGGCTTTAAACGAGATTCATACGCCATCATCAACGCCTTACTGGTTAACTCACTATCAGGTGAATCAGATACTGAGAATCCCACGATATTGCGTGAATATAGGTCAATGACCACTGCAAGGTAGCACCACCGCCTTTGATGCGGATATAAGTGACATCACCCGTCCATACTTGATTCGGTGCTTCAGGTGTAAAGATTCTATTCAACATGTTGTCATGTAGCTTGTGTGTTTGCTCTTTGTTTTTGTAGCTGTGTTTCTTCTGCTTACTGACCAGCCTCATGTCTTTCATGAGCTTACCAGCTTTATAGCGTGTCAGTTTGATGTCATGTTGCTGAGTAACGATATTACTGATGGTTCTCGCTCCTGCTGAGCCTCTAGAGTCATTAAAGACTTGCCTAACGAGTGCTTTAAGCTTGATCAGTTCATAGTCTATGGATGCAGGTTTGATACACCAGTAATAGCTACTGCGTACGATGCCAAATAGGTCGCATAGCCTAGATTTACTGATAGTTTTACTTTCTGGTTGCTCTGCTAGGTCTTGGATTATCTGTATACGTTCAGACTGTCTGATGCCAGCAGAGCTGATGCCTTTTTTAGAATATCTCTCTAGTTTGAGTTGTTTGACTTGCTGTACTAGTTCTTGAATGCGGCGTAGTTCTGGGGTTAGGGCTTTGCCTTCGGTGGGCATGATGCCTTGTTGTTCTTTGCGGTATTTATAAACCCAGTTCTCAAGGGTCTTCTAACCAATACCCAGTGAGTCGGCTACTTCGGGTATTTTTCTACCCTGTTCTTCAATAAGATTAATGGCTTCTAACTTAAATTCTCGGCTATATGTTTTACGTTTACGGGTTATACTGGTTCTCCATTTTCAGTGGTACTATAACGGCAACCACCCCAAAAAACAATAACACTTAAAAGTAGAAACTAACTGCTTAAATAGTTCAGCAAGTAGCTTTTCTTGCGTTGTTAACAAAAGACTGTCTCGTCTACCAGTAATGACATAATTAATATCAAATCCTAATTCAGCAATTTTGATTAAATACTGAGCATCAGGACACCGTTTACTCTTCTTATAGTTAGACTGGGTAGGAATAGCAATACCTGCATAATCAGCAACACCTTTTGCCTTTAATCCAGGCCTTGAACGCTCTTCTGCTAAAAATAAATTACTCAAAAGATTAAGTCCTATTGACATTAATAAGACAACCCAACAGGCAAAGCCATTCTTAGTGCGTTTGCCTTCATCTCATATTAGGTAGACATATGAACAATACTGTTTAGACGCCCAATCAGCAATTGCATATTCTTATCAACATAACCAATCATTATTATATGACTTGACCAGTAATTCTCATCAGTAATCCATCTCTAACTTCCCTATTTCTCTCACACTCTTTAGTTTTAAACTCCGCAAGATTATACAAAACTATATTTTTTATATCTTATATTATCTAATTTTTAGATAAATAACTCGCCTTAATAACTGCGAATCAAGAATGATGATTATATAAATATGAAATATAAAAATTTTCCAATGGATGTCCAGTTGTTTGACCCCTGCCGTCAAATCCGTACAGTTAAACTTGGGAGATTTGAATCAAGCAGCTTGACGATAATAGTCAAACCACACCTGTCTTGGCGACTTATAGCCTAAACTCTTTTGAATCCTCGTTTGGTT
>NZ_CAJHBH010000075.1:0-4466 GCF_904846585.1 Psychrobacter sp. H7-1 | reverse complement strand
AGCTTGGATCAATCACTATAATAACGAAAGACCCAATATGGCTAATGGTGGCTTTACGCCGATTCAGAAATTTAATATGGCAGCTTAGTTCTACTTATTTAGTGTTTTAAATATGGGGGTATTTCCGCTTGTTACAGGACAAAGGTTATGAGACCGTACTGATTACCACCAATGATAATAAAACGGTTCAGGCCATGCAGCAGGATGTGGACAAAGCAGATACCTTTACTGCTGACTTATTTTTAAGTGAGGCAAGCGCTGAGGATTATGACGCGGTGGTTTTACCAGGTGGAACTGTTAATGCAGATACCATTCGTATCGACAAGAGTGCCCAAAATTTTGTTAAACAGTTTTACGAGGCCAACAAGCCTGTAGCAGCCATCTGTCATGCACCTTGGCTGTTAGTGAATAGCGGTTTGGTAAAAGGTAAAACAGTAACCGCTTATCCGTCACTGCAAACTGATATAGAAAATGCAGGCGGCACCTTTGTGGATAAATCTGTACAGCAAGATGGCAATATTATTACGTCACGTAAGCCAGATGATATCGAAGACTTCGTAGCAGCTATTGATAAGGCACTGTCTTAACTTTAATAGCTGGTTAATTTATCAATCCCTCTAACCCATACTCAATTTTTCTACCATACATTGAGAAAAATCATCATATAAGGAATATATTATGACACAGTCTAATGATAATAAATTTGAACAGCAGCAGTCGGACGCCGAATTAGCCGGTCTAAAGAACCAAGTAGAAGGTAATTTGGGTGAAAATAAAGACAAATCAGAGGAACAGGCCGCTGAAGGTATCGCAGATAACTTAGCGCAGGGTAACGATAAATAGATTTCAGCATTTATTAGCCCTTTATATGGGCAAATGATCTGTTGTCTACCCCCTTTATTTAGGAGAACGATATGAGTAATACTCAACAAGGCGCTACCCCCTTAAATGGCGATGCTATTGAAGAGGCGCTAGAAGAGCGCCAAACGCCTGACTCATTAGCCGAAGCAACTACTGCCGAAGAAGACAGTCAAGCTTTAGGTCGTCATGCTACCGAGGCCGATGCCAAAAAATAGGCGCTTTTAGGCCATAAAAAAAACTACTCACTTCAGAGTAGTTTTTTGTTATAATGATAGGCTTACTTAGTCATTTTTTTAGGTCATCTCTAGTAATGCAGGGATGTCCCCAATGAAACTGACTTTATTTTATCAATGCATTGCAGGAGATAGTTATGTTAACTAACACCGATCGTCAACAAGTTATTGCTCAATATCAGCGCGCCCCTGGCGATACTGGTTCACCAGAAGTACAAATCGCTTTATTAAGTGCTCGTATCAATGATCTTCAAGCTCACTTTAAAGAGCATAAAGGTGATCACCACAGCCGCCGTGGTCTAATCCGTATGGTTAACCAACGTCGTAAGCTGTTAGACTACCTAAAACGTAAAGACTTAACTCGTTACGCGTCACTAATTAGTGAACTAGGTTTGCGTCGTTAATTTTAATTTCTATCTTGGCCTCAAGCACTGCTTATTTGGGCTTGATGCCACAGTAGATTTTAAATTAAAGCGCTCATGCCTTACGAAACAAAAAACGGTGTGAATATTTCACGCCGTTTTTTGTATCTAAACATTTAGCCAGCCTAAGATTTTATAAAGTCGCTTAGCTAAATGCCCCACAGGGAGGGGATGACTTTTATTGGTCAAGTATGGCAAATCCCTGTAAAATAAGAAGCCGTCTAGTTGCTGACCTTGGGCTTCTAACGTGTAAGGTGTTTACCAAAAAGCTGTGTATTTCATCATATTTGGATGAGAGCAGGTATTTGGATAAGAGCAGTTAAACGTTAGAGGCTAACACTAAGTCGCAATAGACGAATTTATTCATTCGTATCCGAAGTTTATAAAAAATAGGAAAAATTAATGTCAATGTTTAATACCATTTCTCGAGAGTTCCAGTACGGCAACGAACAAGTTGTTATTGAAACCGGTCGTATCGCACGACAAGCCAATTCAGTATTGGTTCATATGGGCGGCGTATCAGTATTGGTCGCTGTGGTTGTAAAAAGCGATGCTAAAGAAGGTCAAAACTTCTTCCCGCTAACCGTCAACTATCAAGAAAAAATGTACGCTGCTGGTAAAATTCCAGGCGCTTACGGCAAACGTGAAGGCCGTCCTACTGAGTTTGAAACCCTAACCTCACGTCTCATTGACCGTCCCATCCGTCCTTTATTCCCAGAAGGTTATGTCAACGAGATCCAGATTACTGCCACAGTCATCTCAAGTGACAAAAAGCACTATGCTGATATCGCTGCCATGATTGGTGCTTCAGCTGCACTTTCAATCTCAGATGCGCCGTTTAATGGCCCTATTGGTGGTGCCCGCGTAGGCTTTATCAATGGCGAATACGTGCTTAACCCTTCAATTGAAGAGTTAAAGAGCAGTGATCTTGACTTAGTAGTGGCGGGTACTAAATCAGCGGTATTAATGGTTGAGTCAGAAGCTGCTGAGCTGTCTGAAGACCAAATGCTGGGCGCTGTATTGTACGGTCATGAACAGCAGCAAATTGTTATCGATAATATTGCTGAGCTGGCCAAGGCCGTGGGAACTCAAAAACAAGATTTTGTGGCACCTGAGCTAAATGCTGAGTTAAAAGAAAAAGTAACCACACAGTTTGGTGAGCAAGTGGCTGAAGCTTATGCCATTAGCGATAAGCAAGCACGCTACGAAAAACTAGATGAGATCAAGGCTGCGGCTATTGACGCCTTAGCAGGTGACCCTGAGTCAGAAGAGTTTGCTGAAAAAGAAGCTCAAATTAAAGAAATCTATAATGATCTAAAATATCGCACCGTTCGTGACGCTATTTTATCAGGTAAGCCACGTATCGATGGTCGTGATTTAGATACCGTTCGTGCGCTAGATATTCAAGTAGGTGTATTGCCTTACACTCATGGTTCAGCGCTATTTACCCGTGGTGAGACGCAAGCTCTAGTCACCACGACTTTAGGTAATTCACGTGATGTGAACTTGATTGACTCGCTAGCGGGTACTATCCAAGATCATTTCATGCTGCATTACAACTTCCCGCATTATTCAGTGGGTGAAACTGGCCGTGAAGGCGTGCCAAAGCGTCGTGAAATTGGTCATGGCCGTCTGGCTCGCCGTGGTGTTCAAGCCATGCTTCCAGATAGCGACCGCTTCCCATACGTTATCCGTGTGGTGTCTGAGATTACTGAATCAAATGGTTCGTCTTCAATGGCGTCAGTTTGTGGTGCCAGCCTTGCCTTAATGGATGCCGGTGTACCGTTAAAAGCCCCAGTAGCTGGTATCGCTATGGGTCTGGTCAAAGAAGGCGACCGCTTTGCTGTCTTATCAGATATCCTAGGTGATGAAGATCATTTAGGTGATATGGACTTTAAAGTGGCCGGTACTAAAGACGGTATCACAGCCTTACAGATGGATATTAAGATTGAAGGTATCACCTCAGATATCATGGAAAAAGCACTTGAGCAAGCTCATGCCGGCCGTATCCATATCTTAAATGCCATGAACGAAGTATTGCCAGCCAGCCGTACTGAAATCAATGCGCATGCACCAAACTATGCGGTCATCGAAATCAATTCTGATAAAATCCGTGATGTGATCGGTAAAGGCGGCGCAACCATCCGTCAATTAACCGAAGACACCGGTGCGGTTATCGATATTGATGACAATGGTACCATTCGTATCTTTGGTGAAAACAAAGCCACGACCAAAGAAGCCATCCGTCAAATCGAAGCCATTACCGCTGAAGTGGAAGTGGGCAAAGTATACAAAGGCACCGTTGCGCGCGTTGTAGACTTTGGTGCATTCGTAACGGTTTTACCAGGTACTGATGGTCTGGTACACATCTCACAAATCGCTGATGAGCGTGTAGAGAGCGTATCGGATTACCTAAGTGAAGGCCAACAAATCAATGTGTTGGTGCAAGATGTAGACAACCGTGGTCGCATCAAATTAACCATGAAAGGCGTTGAGCAAGAGCAGACTCAAGCTTAAGTCTATTCAAGGTTAGGCGTAAAAAATATTGCGCCTATCAAAGTAGATCCCATCCAAAAATAAGTGGATGAATTAAAAAAACCAGATACTCGTGTATCTGGTTTTTTTATGCACAATAATCCGAATCTTGATGACTTTTAAAAGACGTTACCATATTCAAACTTAAATATAGTCTCATATGGTGATAAATATAGGCCGCCGCATCAGCGAGTAGTTTTTGCTGATTTAAAGTCTAGTGTCTTTTTTTAGAAAAAATCTGTTTGAACATTCTGCTATAAAAAGGGGAGGCCATCTGTTGTTGTTCTACGGAAATACCCCCATATTTAAAACACTAAATAAGTAGAACTAAGCTGCCATATTAAATTTCTGAATCGGCGTAAAGCCACCATTAGCCATATTGGGTCTTTCGTTATTATAGTGATTGATCCAAGCT
>NZ_CAJHBH010000074.1:0-4892 GCF_904846585.1 Psychrobacter sp. H7-1 | reverse complement strand
GGTAGTCGTCTTTAGCTTCAATTAGCATACGGACGGCGCGCTCTTTCATTTCGGGGGTATAGTTTCGTGTTTTCATTGTCGTATTCTCTCAGATAAATGAGTCTCTGACAATCCCGGGGCGGTTCATCGTCTGAATGTGAAACTATCGTCAGGACAGTCATCAAAGAGAAAAAGATTGAAGATTGGGCAGTCACTTATATGCTGGTCTTGTTTTGCCAGAGGTATGGTAAAGCACGTAGTGATGATGAAGCATGGCAGTTTATGAGTGCATATCTGCAAATAATTATTATGATTGCTATACGTAAGGATGACCACTCCGCTAAAGTCAGTCAGCTAAGTGTGCGTCTAAGGATGGGCTTAAAGGACAATAACCCACAGTCAGAGGTTGTTAAAAAACTGATTGATATCCATGCTCAACGTGCATCACTGACGAAGTCACTAGCAGCATTACGCGTATATGAAGCTAAGATAAGAAGTGATGAAGAGTCAGGAAAAGTGGTTAATCAAAAGCTGGCTGGAAAAATAAGCCAGATAAGACTTGCCTATGAGGTGGTTGCAGAGAACAAAGCGTTTGTGGGCAAAACCTATACCAACTCACAAAACAATGAGCGTAGTAAAGAAAACGCTAATAAGCGATACCTTGACAGTGCAGATGAGCCAATACGAGTCACAATATTTGGCAGACCCCATAAAAATGATAACGTGGCGGACGCTGAGAATATTGCTGATGATGACCCGGCTGCGCTCTTAGATAATGATTTTAAGCCCTCCAGGACAACCGCTAAATCTTCAGAATTACAGCAATGGAAGCTAAAAAACAATTATCGACATGCCCGCCGTAATCAGTTTCATTTTCCTACCAACCTACGTCAACTAAGCCTACTGAGCTATCAGATGCTATTGGCTCGGGTGTGGCAGCTTTTTATTATTGTCAGTTATAGGCAGCGTCAGGTTTATGCGGTCATATTACTATCACTATTAAGTGGTCGGAAGATCCAAGATGTGATTTATGAGTTAGAACTGGATAAAAGTCAGCGCAAGTGGTTGAGTCATGAGAGTGGGCCGGCTGCTGATAGTTATGCTATGAGTAATATTATTAACGTAACTTCAAATCGTAGAAGCCACTTATTGCCACATCGTCAAAGCCATGATAATGAATTTAAATTACCTCTGCCAGCTAGACTGCAAGCAGTTATTGCAAATAAGTTTTTGGTGGATAGCGATGAAGTGTCTGAAGTGCTGGCAAGTTTAAAAAAGCAACTAGAGCTACCAGTGTTATCAAATCAGCATATTGACGCTTGTTTATATACAGTTATAAAGAATGAGCTGCAAGAGCCATTACATGCCGAAATGATTACTGGGGTTGATGTGAAACACAGCTCGCCTTTGTATTACACTAGTATTGAGACGATAAGCTTAGAGAAGACCTACTACAGCGCTATATGTTTATTGACCGAATACTGTACTGCGGACAGCCAAGGTGAGCTGCGACAGCTTAGTACGTCTAGCACGAAAAATAATCGGTATAAAAAATATGTCGGTAGTGACATGACCTTAAATACTGATATCTGTCAAAAGTTCTTTGATGGGCTTGCTGAGGCAGCGGAGAGTTATAACGGTCGATTAAAGCGGAATGTAAGCATAAGGCAGGACCGTTATATTGAGCAGTTTAATGCTTATGGTGTCTGGCTATGGCACATCATCTTTATTCAGACTGGGATTAGACCTGTAAAGCATGCGCCTGGGCTTTTAAATCAATTTGACTTTAAGCAAAGGCTGTTATGGGTGTCGGATAAAGAAGAGCGTCATGGGCAAGGGCAGGGAAGGCTTATTCCTCTTAGTGATTTCTTAATCACAGCCATTCAGAATTATATTGAGTATATCAAGCAATTTGCGGTCATGCATAATTCTATATATCCCAATGATCAATTTCCTATAAATAAAATTTTGAACTCTAGTCAGCCACTCATTCAGCTATTTAGCCAAAATCCCAGAGGGTTTACCGGCATTACACCTAGTAAGGTTCGCTATCAGATAAAGCATTTTTTTAGTCATCAAGATAATTGGCTAAGACATCAATTACGTTCACTACTAACGAATAGGTCTCCTGAGCATTTGATCTGTGCCTTATATGGTCATGAACATCCAGATCAGGAGGTTATGCATCCCATGTCGTCATTATCCATTAATGAGCTAAAAGAGTTATCCGCTGACTTAGATAAAGTTGCAGTTGAGCTTAACCTACGACAAGTTGAGGTGAAGATATATGGATAATGCCGTTGCTCATCAGTTAAGAGAAGAAAATAAAAGCAAGAGTCATGAGAGTATCAAAAATGAGGCAAAAGTTTTGATAGCTTCGTATGTTGATGACAATCACATACCCACAGGAACAGACCTAACTGAATACTATCAAACCATTGGTAGCATACTTGAGGTGCATTTTGATACTGCGCATACCTATTACTTAGCCAGACAAGGATTTCTAGAATACATAAGGAGTTACAACAAAACTCATGAACTGAATTTGGATGAACCAGTTGTGCCAGTCATAGCAGAGCGTGATCATTTAACAATATCTTATGATTGGATGGTAAATGGTGCTCAAGTAAGCCTTGCTAGCCAGCAAATGATTGAAATGTGGCAACGAAAAAAAAGGTTCTCAAACAATGATTTGATTGAGTCAGTGCTCTACTGTAGCGTGATGTATGGGGGATTGAATGACATAGATGTTTTAAAAGCACTGTATCAATGGCTCCTAGGCGAACGTGAAATATATCAATTGCAACTACCAGCAACTGATGAATTATCAGGTCCAGGCATCTACCATGAGAGTCTAGCGCTAATCTTGCTAAGTATTGATGATGACAATTACGGTTGTTCTTATTCGCAAGGATATACCTCAGAGGATGTGTCTGCTACAAGCTTACAGCGCTATGTAGAGTACATACCTGATGATATGACACTTTGCTTTTTATATGCGCTAAAAGATAAAAACTTAAAAAAAGAAGGTGTGAAATCGTTTGAAATCATTGTTGATGATATTTGTAAGAAGCTAAAACTACAGTATAAAGATAAAAGTAAACCGCATTTATCACAGTTAATAAAATACACTGACTATCATTGGCGGCAGATGAAGGGGGGCGATATAGACACTGCGCTGGCTATTGTTAGACAGGGCAGGATTAAAACGACGGGTTTAACTACAAATAAGCTTATTAATTATAATCAAGAGGTGTTTAAATCAAAACCACAGCCGCTTACTTGGTCAGAGTTGTTTGTAGCAAGTTATTCAGAAGCAGACAAAAGAAATACTAATAGTAGGGAGTATCCAAGCTTTAGTAAGAATCTTATTAAAGAGGTTCAAGATGCCCTGAAAGGCAGTAAAGCATCAGCTATTATCCAAGTAGGGCTGTTGCAACAGGAGTTTACCCAACATAATGCCATGCGTCTTTTAGGATGGGTAAAAAACTTATTGAGTGATAGTAACAACAGATTAGATACCATTAGTAAATATCTGGGATGTATTGGTCGGGATTGGCTGATGCTAACAATGGATGAGAATCTTGATGAATGGTCTGATGAGGACTTTGAAGCTGTCTATGAGGAAATTATTCAAAGTAAGATCAAGGATGGCCGTAAATTTTCAATACTCAAAAAAGATTCTGATTTGAACGATGAAGCTATAAGTAACATAAACGAAGACGCTGTTATCATAAAAAGTGATTTATCTGAGGCTTCAAATCTAGTAAATAAGCTGGCAAGTGACATTAAAGTATCTTACTTAGATAAGCTTAAAGACACTCAGAAATTTACTTATGGCAGAC
This sequence comes from Psychrobacter sp. H7-1, assembly GCF_904846585.1. Classification (NCBI taxonomy): domain Bacteria; kingdom Pseudomonadati; phylum Pseudomonadota; class Gammaproteobacteria; order Moraxellales; family Moraxellaceae; genus Psychrobacter; species Psychrobacter sp. H7-1. Next base: position 1,068 of record NZ_CAJHBH010000074.1, on the reverse strand, counting down.
TACGAGCTTTCCATGATTATCAGCGAGCGTCCTATAATGCACCGTTTGTGTATTTCCCGTGGGGTAATAAACGTCAAGTGGTAAATGCGAACATGATATCACCTCGGATATATCATGCGATGAAAGAGTATTTGGTCACCTCGTATTTAGACGATGAGCAGAAAAACCTTTGCTTAGTAGTCTTAAGTCTTGCGTATCGGACAGGGTTGCGAATCAAAGAACTTATCGGTGTTAAAGTTCGTGATATAGCTGACATCTATATTGATGAGCATGGACAACGAATAGAGCAGCCACAAATATGGTTAAGACCAAATCGCTATCGGAGATTGAAAAGTAGCAGCGCAAGTCGCCTTATACCAATTAACTGCCTACTGAAGCAAGACGAGCTAGAACAATTTACTCAGTTATATCGTCAGCAGAAAAGATTGAAGCGTCGTTACTTTTTTTCTCAAGGTTCAGGTGATCAGCCGTTACCCAGTGTGGTTTTTAGTAATCTCATGAAGTTAATTTGGGACAGATTGCTAGGAGAGCACGACTTTACATTTCACAGCTTTAGGCATACTGCGATTAGTCAGTTGGCGTTAGTACTAAGTAAGTCGCCATTGGCACAAGTGATGACTGATTATGATAATGAGCAGTGCGAGAGAGTAATAAAAGGCGTCCTTGGTTATCACAAGGATCAAGGCTCCTGGTTCGGGCTGGCTAGCTTTGCAGGGCATTTAACGTGCGACACAACCTTCGAGCATTATATTCATACTGCTCATCTGCTGGCAGGGGAGCAGCTTAGCAGAGCTCGCTTGGAGTTACCTATAACAGTGTTAGAGCTAATAACAGGATTAGATTACTCTATCATTTATAGGCAAGACAAAACTGCTTATGATGCAACGACAAAGACTGTAAAGTTAAATAAGATAAGATTATACTTTCTTAAAAAAACAGCTGTGAACCGCCCCGGGATTGTCGGAGACTCATTTATCTGAGAGAATACGACAATGAAAACACGAAACTATACCCCCGAAATGAAAGAGCGCGCCGTCCGTATGCTAATTGAAGCTAAAGACGACTACC
>NZ_CAJHBH010000073.1:0-5183 GCF_904846585.1 Psychrobacter sp. H7-1 | reverse complement strand
ACCGCACCTGCTGTGATGGCAGGATTGTTCCAGTGGCTTAATTTTAACGAACTGGTAAATCATTATTCCCCTGACAAACTACGTCAATTCGCTGATGCGGCTAGTAAATTTGTGTAGATACCTATGCACTGTATAGAACAGAAAAGATGGTAACTGTTTGATAATAAAGCAGGCGTACTTTAGCAACATTTTTGTAATATTGCAAATGGTAATCATTATTATTAGCTTTATTATTTATGATAAAACTTAAAATTTTTTTGAATCTCGGCTAAAAACAATAGATAATTAAATACACATTAAATCTAAGCTTAAATAACATTCCCATAATTATGTCCAAGGATGATAACCAATGAATACTGTGATAAAAACAGCCGCCACCTTAACCCTAGCACTAACCTGCCTAAGCCTTACCATCCCAGCTTCTGCCACATTAAAATCCTTTTCAAACGACGATGCTTGTGGCTTTAAAAATGAGAAAGGCCAAGTGGTCGTGCCGGCCAAATATGATTTTTGTGGTGATATCTCAGACGGTATGGCATACGTGGGTAAGTCTGCCAACAACCCTGATAAAGATGCCTACTATACCGGCTATATCAATGAGTCAGGCAAATTGGCCATTCCTGTTAAGCTTAATACCCAGATGTTCTATCCAAATATCATCTTTAGAGATTTCCACGAAGGTGTTGTCGCCGTCTATAAAGATGGGCCTATGGGCGAAGATGGTAAATATGGCTATATGAATAAAGCTGGAAAACTGGTTCTTCCTTATCAATATCAAAAAGCTGGCGACTTTAATAAAGCTCGTGCTGTCGTCTGTAAGAATGACAAATGCGGGGTAATTAATAAATCTGGCAAAACCGTTATCCCCTTCAAATTCAATGATCTAGAGGACTATTCTGATGGTTTGGCGAAGTTTAGCACAGAGCCATGGGGTCAAGGAAAGTCAGGCTTTATCGATACTAACGGCAAGGTGGTAGTCAGTGCTAGATGGGATGCTGCGATGCCTTTTTCGCAAGGTTTAGCTGCTGTTCGAGTCGGTGATTATGAAAATGGTAAATGGGGCATTATTAATAAAACAGGCAAGGTAATTGTGACACCTATTTATGACAATGCCTATATCGAACCTGAAGGCGACGCTATGGATGTAGATGGCGGGGTTTATGAAAATGGCACTATTAACATGTATAACGTCGGCAACAATGGCTCTGTAACCCGCTATACCCTTAACACCCAAGGCAAGGTCATTAAAAAGAAAGTCTTCTCAGACTGGTATGAAGCACAAGCAGATCTTTATCGTTAAGGCCACGCTCTATCTACTTTCTTGCAAATGCGCGTTTTGCTTATGATGCTTGACCATATATTTACCAAGCAGTGGTAAGCAAAACGCCGGTAACTGAAAGGCGCCTAATAATGGTAAAAACAAAGCACCCATAAACGGAACGGTAATGGTATAAGCCAGTAACACATTACGCCCACCACATACTATGGCTGCGACAATGGCATTCTCATAACCAAAGCGCCGATAGATAACATAAGCGCTGAAATAAAACAATAATGCCAATACAGAGCTAAGCGCTAATAAAGATAGCGCCTGCCACGGATCTTGATCAAAGGTACCTCGAAACCCTGCCATGAGCCCCAGCGGAAAAAGCATGAGCAATAAGATATTGAACTGTCCAATTTTGGGATAATAGCGGGATAAAATGGTGGGGGCAATGAAGCGGCGTGCCAGCACAGCCAAGCCCATCGGCATGATTATATACACCACCAAGCGCTTGACATAAGTCGCCAGATCTAAATGAGCATGTTTATCCCCTAACGCCCACAATACACCCAGTAGCGCACACGGCATTACCAAGGTAGCAGCAATGGTCTTTGCCATAGCCAGCTGAGCATCAAACCCCACCGCATTGACCAGTGCGCCACTGCCAAATAAAGGCGCTGTGGCACCAAGCCCAGCAATGGCCAACAGCAAATCACCTCGCACACCCAGCAGGTAACTTATGAACACCAGTATTAGGCTCATGCCCGCACTTTGAAATACAGCAAAGCCCCACACATAGCTTGTTGCAATGCGCTTGACTAATGCGTATTGATCAATACCCAGCAACGTAAAAAACATCAAGAAGAACAACACTTCAGGCAAATAGGCCAATACCGCATTGGATAAACTTGGGAAAATAAAACCCACAACTGCGCAAAGTGGCATAATTAAGGTGCTATGACGCGCAATAAAACGAAGCATGACCTTGTTCCTAAAACGTATATTCATCAACGCTTATTTAGCCTACTGCCTGTGTGATACACATCAAAACAGCAGTAAGGTCTAAGCAATTCTTATTTTTAGACCCTACTTTATACAGTGATTCTTATTAGGTTACAAACCCTATCACTGTTTTGGTGCATAATCTTAAATGACACCCCAAAACAGCCCTGACATACCGGTTAAATTAACGCTCAATCCAGGTTTGGGCATCAATCACTTCACCATACAAAAATTCAATAGCAGCCATAATGGTGGCATGCGCCTGAGCTGCTGGAACTTTGGTACCCTTAAACTCAAGGTCAAGGGTGGCGCAGGCATCATGGATTGTGGTGGTGGTATAACCAAAATCTACGGCGGCGCGGACCGTGGCGTCAATACACATATGACTCATCGCACCAATCACCGTTACCTGCGTTATACCCGCTTCATCTAGCAAAGTCTTAAGAGAGGTCTCACGAAAAGAGTTGGGGTAATGCTTCACAATAACCGTCTCGCCATCTATAGGCTTTACCTTGTCATTAATGGCCACACCCTCAGTGCCAGGTGTAAAAATTGGCGCATCGGCCGAGGGCATCTCATGACGAACATGGATAACGGTATGACCTTTTTGTCTGGCAGACTCAATCACCAAAGCTGCTTTATCTGCAGCAGCATTGATACCTACCAGCGGCAGTTTACCTTGCTCAAAATACTCATTTTGGATATCTACAACGATAAGGGCTTGTGGGTTCATAGTCGTTTCTCTTTTTTTTAAATTAAGTGTGAGTCTCTATCATACAAGCACAGCGCTAAACTAACGAGTGTCTATATGGACACATAACAGGTCAATAACGACATCTGAACCAAAACCCACTGTTGAAACTGCTAGGGTGGTCTATAAACGCACCAGATAGCAGCCGTAGTTGGCCGGCGCAATATGGTGGTGATCTGTGCGTCTCTTAAACCACACCTAAAAACCTACAAAAACTTAACGCTTTCTTAACTGCTTATCCTGTACTATCAAGTCAATAAAGCCATTTGGTCTCTTTCCAATACAGCGTTAAAAACTGAATTATTAAATTCTTAATGCCGGCATTTATAGGATGTAAAACAATTTTAATTCATTCAAGGATATCATTATGAAAGCTTTATTACTTACCGCTTTGGTAGCTGGCAGCATGGCTTTTACAGGCTGTACTACTCTAAAAAATGTCGCCGGTGAAGACACAACAGGTACGCATGACGTACATAGCATGCAAAACAACTCATCTCCTGTCACAAAAATGAATGGTGTATTAGTAGACTCAACCAACCATATGACCCTATATACTTATGACAAAGACGATCTTAACCAATCTAATTGTGGCAAAGTATGTCTGGTTGCATGGCCTGCCTTTTTAGCGCCTAAAGCCTCAATGACTAAGGGTCAATTGACCACAATCAAGCGTGATGATGGTCAATATCAGTGGGCGATGAATGGTAAGCCTTTGTACTTCTATGCGAATGATACCAAGCCAGGTGATAAAAATGGTGATGGTAAATTTGGTGCTTGGGATGTTATCAAAGCTCAATAATTATTTTATCACCGAACAACTTAGCCTATATTTGTGAGTTTTTTACCCCACTAAGTTTGTTTAACCCACTAAAGAAGACGCTAGTATTATGGATGCTCGTACAAATTAATTTTTGTTCGAGCATTTTTTATGGTCAAATTAGCTGACAAAAATTACTATAAAAAATATATTTGACACCTTGGAAATATTCTATATAATACGCTCCTACATTCAGGGTGATTAGCTCAGTTGGTAGAGCGTCTGCCTTACACGCAGAATGTCGGCGGTTCGAATCCGTCATCACCCACCACTCTTTATAGAGTACCACTTTTTTAGAAAGTGGCTAAACATTCTAAAGCGACCTAAGCAGCGGTAGTTCAGTTGGTTAGAATACCGGCCTGTCACGCCGGGGGTCGCGGGTTCGAGTCCCGTCCGCTGCGCCATATTTTAAAACTTAATAAGCTTTATTTAGCTTAACAGTTTCAACCTCAAGTATTTATACTTGAGGTTTTTTTGTGTCTGTTGGTTCTACACTTACCTCTTCTCCCGCTATAAATACAGTGGGAATGTAAATATAAATACCCCATAAGTTATACCTAACTTACGGGGTGCAGTTAATGAATACTAGACCTTAAAATATCATGAACGCAATTGGAGTTACTATTATCAGACTCAGTACGGTTCTTTCAAACCAAATTATAACCAAGTCACGTACTTTAATTGGAATATCAGTAGATAAGATACTTGGTGCACTAGCAGAGAAGAAAATAATAGATGAGATACAAACTACAGCAATGACGAACTTAGTTATGATATCTGCCTCAGCAACTAATAGTGGGGGTAAAAACATCTCTGTAATACCTAAAGCTGAAGCTTTAGCCGCTAACATTGGATCAGGGAGCTGTAACAGATAAGTAAAGGGATAAAAAATATAGGCTAGTAAGTCAAATAATGAAGTATATTCCGCCAATACCAAGGCAATAATGCCAATAGATAGAATAGTTGGCAAGATGCTCATAGTCATCAACAAGCTATCTTTTAGATTAATTAGAATATTTTCAAAAATATTATTAGCACTACCAGCAGCTTTTAGACCCTCATTAAAAGCATATCTAATTCTTGATTCGCCATCTGTGAAATTGCTCTCTACTTGCTTTGGTGTACCATCAATATATTCTTCAGGCATATTACGTAAAGGGTATATGTGAACAGTTATAGCGGTGACTAAGAAGGTCACAAACAGCGTCGTCCAAAAGTAAATGAACCGCCCCGGGATTGTCAGAGACTCATTTATCTGAGAGAATACGACAATGAAAACACGAAACTATACCCCCGAAATGAAAGAGCGCGCCGTCCGTATGCTAATTGAAGCTAAAGACGACTAC
>NZ_CAJHBH010000072.1:0-5461 GCF_904846585.1 Psychrobacter sp. H7-1 | reverse complement strand
AAAAAGCCCCCATTCGGATGAATGGGGGCTTTTAGGTATAGGGAGCTGACGATGACCTACTCTCACATGGGCGAACCACACTACCATTGGCGCGACGATGTTTCACTTCTGAGTTCGAGAAGGGATCAGGTGGTTCCATCGTGCTATTGTCGTCAGCAAAGGGGGTATAGATATGAGTTAGTTAAGGGTGAGCTTAACTTTATTTTGACTATTATATCAAGAACCTGAATCAAGTCACTGTTAATAAGTGATTATTTATAAATGATTATCAGGATGATATCGAAATAATTATAGCTTATACAAAACCACTTGGGTGTTGTATGGTCAAGCCAAACGAGCAATTAGTACAGGTTAGCTACACGCATCACTGCGCTTCCACACCCTGCCTATCAACGTCCTAGTCTTGAACGGCTCTTAAGGGAAATCTAATCTTGAGGTTGGCTTCCCGCTTAGATGCTTTCAGCGGTTATCCAATCCGAACGTAGCTACCGGGCAATGCCATTGGCATGACAACCCGAACACCAGCGGTTCGTCCACTCTGGTCCTCTCGTACTAGGAGCAGATCCTCTCAAATTTCCAACGCCCACGGTAGATAGGGACCGAACTGTCTCACGACGTTCTAAACCCAGCTCGCGTACCTCTTTAAATGGCGAACAGCCATACCCTTAGGACCTGCTTCAGCCCTAGGATGAGATGAGCCGACATCGAGGTGCCAAACACCGCCGTCGATATGAACTCTTGGGCGGTATCAGCCTGTTATCCCCAGAGTACCTTTTATCCGTTGAGCGATGGCCCTTCCATACAGAACCACCGGATCACTAAGACCTACTTTCGTACCTGCTCGACTTGTGGGTCTCGCAGTTAAGCGCGCTTTTGCCTTTATACTCTATGAACGATTTCCGACCGTTCTGAGCGCACCTTCGTACTCCTCCGTTACTCTTTAGGAGGAGACCGCCCCAGTCAAACTACCCACCATACATTGTCCTCGGTATTGTTATACCTGAGTTAGAACCCCAACATGACCAGGGTGGTATTTCAAGGATGGCTCCACAGATACTGGCGTATCTGCTTCAAAGCCTCCCACCTATCCTGCACAAGTCAGGTCAAAGTTCAATGTAAAGCTGTAGTAAAGGTTCACGGGGTCTTTCCGTCTAGCCGCGGGTACACAGCATCTTCACTGCGATTTCGATTTCACTGAGTCTCTGCTGGAGACAGCGCTGCCATCATTATGCCATTCGTGCAGGTCGGAACTTACCCGACAAGGAATTTCGCTACCTTAGGACCGTTATAGTTACGGCCGCCGTTTACTGGGGCTTCGATCAAGACCTTCGCATACGCTAAGCCCATCAATTAACCTTCCAGCACCGGGCAGGCATCACACCCTATACGTCCACTTTCGTGTTTGCAGAGTGCTGTGTTTTTAATAAACAGTTGCAGCAGCCTGGTATCTGCGACTGTCAATAGCTTACACCGCAAGGGTTTCACCATCGACAGCGTACCTTCTCCCGAAGTTACGGTACCATTTTGCCTAGTTCCTTCAGCAGAGTTCTCTCAAGCGCCTTGGTATTCTCTACCTGATCACCTGTGTCGGTTTAGGGTACGATTCGTTTATGACTATAGTTTAGAAGCTTTTCCTGGAAGCATGGTATTTGCCACTTCGCTATACAAGTATAGCTTGCTATCAGATCTCAGTATTAACAGCCCGGATTTGCCTAAGCCGTCTACCTACATCCTTCCACCTGGACAACCATCGCCAGGCTGGCATAACCTTCTCCGTCCCTCCATCACATCATAAACAAGTATCGGAATATTAACCGATTTCCCATCGACTACGCCTTTCGGCCTCGCCTTAGGGGTCGACTCACCCAGCCCCGATTAACGTTGGACTGGAACCCTTGATCTTCCGGCGTGCGAGCTTTTCACTCGCATTATCGTTACTCACGTCAGCATTCGCTCTTGTGATACCTCCAGCATACCTTACGATACACCTTCACAGGCTTACACAACGCTCCCCTACCACTTGAAACAATTTTCAAATCCGCAGCTTCGGCTCCTAGTTTGAGCCCCGTTACATCTTCCGCGCGGGCCGACTCGACTAGTGAGCTATTACGCTTTCTTTAAAGGATGGCTGCTTCTAAGCCAACCTCCTAGCTGTCTATGCCTTCCCACTTCGTTTCCCACTTAACTAGAAATTTGGGGCCTTAGCTGGCGGTCTGGGTTGTTTCCCTCTCCACGACGGACGTTAGCACCCGCCGTGTGTCTCCCGGATATTACTCATCGGTATTCGGAGTTTGCATCGGTTTGGTAAGTCGGTATGACCCCCTAGCCGAAACAGTGCTCTACCCCCAATGGTATTCGTCCGAGGCGCTACCTAAATAGCTTTCGGGGAGAACCAGCTATCACCGAGTTTGATTAGCCTTTCACCCCTATCCACAAGTCATCCCCTGGCTTTTCAACGACAGTGGGTTCGGTCCTCCGGTGCCTGTTACGGCACTTTCAACCTGCTCATGGATAGATCACTCGGTTTCGGGTCTATACCCTGCAACTATACGCCCTATTAAGACTCGGTTTCCCTACGGCTCCCCTAACGGTTAACCTTGCTACAGAATATAAGTCGCTGACCCATTATACAAAAGGTACGCGGTCACCCAACAAGTGGGCTCCCACTGCTTGTACGCACACGGTTTCAGGTTCTATTTCACTCCCCTCACAGGGGTTCTTTTCGCCTTTCCCTCACGGTACTGGTTCACTATCGGTCAGTCAGGAGTATTTAGCCTTGGAGGATGGTCCCCCCATCTTCATACAGGATTTCTCGTGTCCCGCACTACTTAATATGCTTCATTATATGTTTCGAATACGGGGCTATCACCCACTATGGCCAGTTTTCCCACACTGTTCTTCTACATATAAATCCGTCGGCTCCTCCCCGTTCGCTCGCCGCTACTGGGGGAATCTCTATTGATGTCTTTTCCTAAGGGTACTGAGATGTTTCACTTCCCCTCGTTCGCTTCCTAATAAATTAGGATACCTAGCTTACGCTAAGTGGGTTTCCCCATTCAGAAATCTCCGGATCACAGGATATTGCCGCCTCCCCGAAGCTTATCGCAGGCTGTCACGTCTTTCATCGCCTCTGACTGCCAAGGCATCCACCATGTGCGCTTAATTACTTGACCATACAACCCCAAAGGGTCTTTAGTCTGTAATTATAACGATATCACCTTGATAATTTACGCTTGATTCAGTTCTCTTTACTTTGTAACCAACCCCTTGGGATAACAACTGATGTCATTAAAAGGTTGGTTACTGGTTAGACAATGGCTCAGTGAATGATTCATCATCTAACCGTATTACAACTCATATCTATGTTTTTAAATAGTAATAACGCTGTCATCCAGTCGTCATATAGTTTCTGTATAAAACAGAAGTAAGTAATCGTTTTATCAATTGCTTAATTCTGGCTTATGTCTTTATCACTCTTAAATCTGCTTCCAATATGGTGGAGCCAAGGAGAGTCGAACTCCTGACCTCCTGCGTGCAAGGCAGGCGCTCTACCAACTGAGCTATGGCCCCTGAGAAGCGTATAAAAAAGCACTGCTTTTTTAGCTTCGCAAGAGAAAATTCCTTAAAGGGAATTTTCTGATCTCTTCACCAGTGAAGATGGTGGGTCTGATAAGACTTGAACTTATGACCCCCGCGTTATCAACACGGTGCTCTAACCAGCTGAGCTACAGACCCTTAAGAGCTTGCTAAATCAAAGAACAACTTGTTGTGAATTCTTGCTGACCGGATGCGTCAATAAGGAGGTGATCCAGCCGCAGGTTCCCCTACGGCTACCTTGTTACGACTTCACCCCAGTCATCGACCACACCGTGGTGAGCGCCCTCTAAAAGTTAGGCTACCCACTTCTGGTGCAATCAACTCCCATGGTGTGACGGGCGGTGTGTACAAGGCCCGGGAACGTATTCACCGCGGCATTCTGATCCGCGATTACTAGCGATTCCGACTTCATGGAGTCGAGTTGCAGACTCCAATCTGGACTACGATAGGCTTTTTGAGATTCGCATCACATCGCTGTGTAGCAGCCCTCTGTACCTACCATTGTAGCACGTGTGTAGCCCTGGTCGTAAGGGCCATGATGACTTGACGTCGTCCCCGCCTTCCTCCAGTTTGTCACTGGCAGTATCCTTAGAGTCCCCGGCCGAACCGCTGGTAACTAAGGAAAAGGGTTGCGCTCGTTGCGGGACTTAACCCAACATCTCACGACACGAGCTGACGACAGCCATGCAGCACCTGTATTCTAATTCCCGAAGGCACTCCCGCATCTCTGCAGGATTCTAGATATGTCAAGACCAGGTAAGGTTCTTCGCGTTGCATCGAATTAAACCACATGCTCCACCGCTTGTGCGGGCCCCCGTCAATTCATTTGAGTTTTAACCTTGCGGCCGTACTCCCCAGGCGGTCTACTTATTGCGTTAGCTGCGTCACTAAGGAATCAAGTTCCCCAACGACTAGTAGACATCGTTTACGGCGTGGACTACCAGGGTATCTAATCCTGTTTGCTACCCACGCTTTCGAACCTCAGTGTCAGTATGATGCCAGGAGGCTGCCTTCGCCATCGGTATTCCTTCAGATCTCTACGCATTTCACCGCTACACCTGAAATTCTACCTCCCTCTCACCTACTCTAGCCTAACAGTATCAGATGCAGTTCCCAGGTTAAGCCCGGGGATTTCACATCTGACTTATTAAGCCACCTACGCTCGCTTTACGCCCAGTAATTCCGATTAACGCTTGCACCCTCTGTATTACCGCGGCTGCTGGCACAGAGTTAGCCGGTGCTTATTCTGCAGCTAATGTCATCGTCTATGGGTATTAACCATAGAGTCTTCTTCACTGCTTAAAGTGCTTTACAACCAAAAGGCCTTCTTCACACACGCGGCATGGCTGGATCAGGGTTCCCCCCATTGTCCAATATTCCCCACTGCTGCCTCCCGTAGGAGTCCGGGCCGTGTCTCAGTCCCGGTGTGGCTGATCATCCTCTCAGACCAGCTACAGATCGTCGCCTTGGTAGGCCTTTACCCCACCAACTAGCTAATCCGACTTAGGCTCATCCAATAGCGAGAGCGCAAGCGCCCCCTTTTCCCCGTAGGGTGTATGCGGTATTAATTCGAGTTTCCCCGAGCTATCCCCCACTACTGGGCAGATTCCTAAGTATTACTCACCCGTCCGCCGCTCGTCAGCAAGAAGCAAGCTTCTCCTGTTACCGCTCGACTTGCATGTGTTAAGCCTGCCGCCAGCGTTCAATCTGAGCCATGATCAAACTCTTCAGTTTAATCTTGCTATGAAGCTCTTTAAAGAAGCTTCTAAACTTGGCTCATTCAATACTAGCAAATTGCTTTTCCGTATGTTTCATATAATGAATTAACTTCGAGTTTTTCTACTAATAAAGAATGATAATTTTT
>NZ_CAJHBH010000071.1:0-5691 GCF_904846585.1 Psychrobacter sp. H7-1 | reverse complement strand
CAGATCAAATGGAGACATACTTCATGATCAGATCAATACTTATAGAGCCACTCAGATACTAAAATTATTGGGTACGAGTGTTGATAATAAGAAGTTAAGCTTTTTAACGTCACATTATGATCCACTGGGTAGTATGTCAGCTCAAGAGGTACTAAATATTATAAAAAAGGATCTAAAGAAATATAAGCTATTGTTAGATGCATTTATCTGCAATAGTCATCGTGAAGCTATCAGATCCTTACGAGCTCAGATGAAAAAAGAGTTTGGTTTGACTAGTGAAGAAATAAAGGCTTATAAGATATACATGACTGTGCCTGATAGCTTACGACCTCTTGTTAACGCTTATAAGAAACAAGAGAAAGAGAAGCAATTAGCTAATTCAAACAAACATCAAAGTTAATTGTATATTCCTTTCTTATTTTTATTACTTATCCACAACCAAAAAGCTTTTAATGCTTTTAAATGCTTTTAAATGCTTTTAAGAACCTTGAAGTCTATATGTATCAAGGGTTTTGAGAACGTGATGACGACATCTATCGGGTATGATGACGACATCTATCGGGTATGATGACGACATCTATCGGGTATGATGACGACATCTATCGGGTATGATGACGACATCTATAAACTTGACTACATGACGACATATAAGTATATTGTCGTCATGTAGTCAAGTTTATAGGAGAGGTTTACGAATGGAATCTAGTAAAGGTAGCAGTATGAATAATCTAGTGGTCAAATCCAACCGATTGAACACAGCTATACAAAATCTGTCATTAGTTGAAATTAGATTAATACAGCTAGCCGTTATTGATAGCAGGGAAACTCAGACAGGATTGACAGCCGATGACCCTTTGCGCATATCAGCTAAGCGTTATGCGGAGTGCTTTGATGTAGATGTCGATACAGCTTACGATGTGCTTTTATCAGCAGAAGCAACACTTTTTGAACGCAGGTTCTCATTTATAAATGAGCGGGATAATCAAGTTAAAACGCGTTGGGTGAGTCAGGTTGAATATATAAAAGGTGAAGGCTCAATTGAAATAATTCTTACACCAGCAGTGGTTAAAGAGATAACACGTATCGATGGTTTACAAACGTTTTTTACCAAATATCTGTTAGGACAAACAGCAACGCTCAATAGTGTATATTCAGTTCGACTTTATGAGCTTTTAATTCAATGGCGTAAAGCGAAGAAAACCCCATTATTTGATTTGGAAACGTTCAGAGGTCAATTAGGGTTAGGGGTCGATGATTACAAGCGCATGAGCGATTTTAAGCGCCGCGTATTAGATGCTGCTGTTGCTGAGATCAACGACAAAACAGACTTGAAAATAAGTTATGAACAAGAAAAAAGCAAAAGTACGATCATAGGCTTTAAATTTAAAATAATTACCAAGAGTAAACCTACGCAGCCACAAGAAAGAACCGTAAGCCGTGACGCTCATACAGCAGATATGTTCACGATAGACGGACTATCCGATAAGCAGCTATGGCGTATCAGTAGGCATAAAGAATTTATAAGTACGTATAGCGGTCTTGCTAAAGGCGACGCTGGTAAGAACTGGTCAGCATATAGTGATTTTATAGTCGGTGAGATCAAAAAAGACGCTTCCAAATTCAGTAAGAAACGCCCTATACGAGAATATTTAGATGGAAATGAAGCAGACTATGATTTCTCAAGATGACAACAAAAACTGACCACCTAGAACAGTCTGTTATAAGCGGTTCTCTTATATTGGTCTGTTTTGAGTAGTCTGTTAATAGGTTTAAGAGCTGAAATAATTGGTTTCCTTGGGGTATAGTCTTTTTTCTGCCAAAGTTTGCTTATCCTAATATTGTTAGTTCAGTATTGCCCTTAACGTACAAAGGGTGTTTAGGTTCGCCAGTTTTGTTTATGTCTAAGCATAATAAGTCAACTTTTAAAAGTTCTTTTACTTGGTTAGCTCTATCTTTATGGCAGCCGCTATTGCCCCAACAAGCCACGATCTTATCTGCTTTATTGGGTAACTGAGCTAGGTAGCTATCATTTTCTGGGCCTATGGGGCTTTCTTGTTCCATCATAACGGCTGGACTTGTAGCACGGTATGCAAATAAGTTGGTCATGTATATCCCACCTGCTCCCCAAGATTTTGCGAACTCTATGCATCGGCGAATAGTAGGATCATCTTCGGTGCCGTCTGCTGTTGATGGGTTTAGACCTATAAAACCTACTAGCTTTTTAGTCGGATCCCAAACGCGTTCCAAAGAATACCTATAATTTTGACATTCAGAAATCTCAGCACTTTTTTTCATATTTCTCATTCCTTTACTTCTGTAGGTTAAGTTATTGTTTATCAGTATAGTTGTATAATCAAAGTATTCAAAGTTAGCTTTGCAGTAGACATCAATATCATCCTGCAAGTAATCACATAATAAGACTATCTAGATGCGTGGACAATTATGGGAAATAGTATTCAAAATTATCTAGCAAGAAAACAGCTTCTTGATGAGCAAAATATAGTAAGAGACCGTGTTTGCTATGATAAAAGCTCTGATAAAGAAGACTTACAGGAGGCCATTGATTGTAAGGAATCACGCCATATTTTTAATGATAAAGTAGCTCCGAGTATTGCGAAGTATAGAAATAGAGATGTCTGTAATGGAATACCAAATTGGAGAGAAATATCGGTTGCAGTGTTGTATCAACCAAATATGGCTTATTTTCCGCCATCTATTATCGGCTATTTTATAATCAGCGATGATTGGGATGAGAAAACGCTATTAGCACTAAAAGAGAAAGTGGGAGCCGATTTTCTAGTGGGCATACAAACAGGTAGTAATACGTTTGAACACATCTTTAATCATCTAGATTTCATAAAGGCCATAGTTAAATGTCAGCCTAACGAAGTGGATGATTTAATTAATCTACTGGATGTTTACTCTCCACGCTACGGCATTTGTTTGAATGCTTATGATATTAAAAGCTTATTTGAATGCAGTAATTCATTTAAATTCATTCAGACTAGTGCTACAGATGTTTCTAAATCCGATTTAATAAAAACAACTACACAGAAGCTGAGAAGCCAACTTTCTAGTGCTGAACATATGAAAGGAGTGTTTATTAATCCAGAGTACAGTGAGAGCCTTTCATTAGATGACTTTGCTTATATAGATGAAACTATTGAAGCATCAATCTCTATTGATGCAGAAATATATTACAGTCAAAGTATTACTAATGATCTTAACTGTTTTCGTTTGCGAGCCATATATTCTGAAGCCTAGATAGCGTTAAGATAATTTTGATAGCTATTAGGATTACCTAAAATAGATTGTATAACGGACGCTATGGGAATAACGACCAAAAGCCCACTGCATGTATATTACGAAGTACACTGTGACTATTTCAGTGAGTTAAAACACTGATATCATTAGCCTATAGCCAAAGGTTCAAGTCCTCACTAGGGAACCGAACACCTATCAAAAGCCTGGTCTAAAACTTGTAATATAAGTTTCCGCAGGGGCTGGTTTAGCTACTTCCAGCTCCTGTTTAACTTTCTTATCTGACACCAAGAGCCGCGCTGTACCTGAATCACCATATCTTTCCTGATGATAAGCCTCTTTTATTTCTATCCCAGTGGCTAAGAGCTTCTCGTCTAACTGCTTGCGTTCTTCCTTGTTAAACCTCTTGTCATACATAGAATGCTTCTCTTCTTTAATTACTGGTCTAAATTGACGACCATCAAACCCTTTCTCAAACATACCGCCCTTGAGCCTAACCCCCATTGGCCTACCATTTTTATCGGTTAACTTATCACTAGTCACTGATAACGTCTTCTCGCTATTACCTCGATTGATTTTTAGCCCCCACTCCTCAAGCCGACCTAATACCCTTCGACGATTCATGGCGATACCGTTTTGCCAATCTAGAAGTAGACGACGTTTAATTGCTTCCTCCAATAGCCTACGACTAGGAGGGTTGGCAATCGTTTCCTCATCCTTATCAGCATCCTTTTTTGTATATCTCTTCACATCAAAAGGTGTAGGGCGTGGCGCATGATTGCTATAGGGATTCACCAAGCGTTTGCGCTCAGGATCATTAGGATCGCTTAACGGCTCACCCTTAACGGTTTTAATTTCTGAATTGATAATATTCTTCCAAGCATTAACCCTTTTTTGGTCTGCCGGCTCATAGTACGGCTGAAAAGACTTACCTGATCGTAGTTCCTGACAAGGAATCACAAAGTTCAGCTCCAGTCGCCCAACAGGGTGAGTCTCATCAATATCTTTATCCGCATGCTCAACCCATAAAATATCGTACTGATCACTCTCTAAACCACAGAATATGATTGACTCAAACCCCTGCATAATGCGTTTTTTATCCGCCTCGCTGACCTCATCGGCACGTTCACTAAAAGACAAGTATCCTGACTTATACTTAGACTTGTGAGAGGTGGTATTAATTAAGTGCTCAGTGAGCACAGGATCGCCGTACAGCACTTTTGCATGCGCTCTAGGCACAAGAGTACCCTTACTGCCTTCCTCTTTAAGAAGGGAATCTAAAATGCCACTCTCTTTCTCTTTCAGTAGGTAGTTTAGAACGCCACTCGCTTTACCTTTACCATGGTGAGAGAACTTAACGATCATCACTATCCCTCGCAGCCATTTTTGAGTATTCAATACTATTCTCTATCAGCACATGCAACTGCGCTCTGATGGCTTTAATCTCACTCAATACATCAGCATCAACTTGCTGCTCAGTATTCACATGCTTAGTCAGCTGATTCAGATTACTGCCAATTCTGCCTAACTGACGCACCAATTCAGGATCAACCGGCTTAACAGGAGTAACCCCCAATGCCAATCCTCGTAACCAACTGGCCACCGTATTCTCACGGTTTCTTTTCTTAATCTCAGCAAGCTCATACTCATTAACGCGAATCGCAATCTCTCTATTACGCTTGGCTCTCTTATCAAGAACAGTAGGTTTTGGCTCAGTCATAACGATTACCTAGTTAAGGGTTTTAGGGGATTTTAAGGGGTCTCCCCTTAACCAGCTCACATGAGGGATAGGATAATTATTGCGGTAGCAATAAATAGCCCCCTCTTGTGACTGCTGGCTTAAATATTTTATCATCAATAATTATATAAGTAAATTGTATGTCTATATATAGTATTTTTTGTATGTCTATATATAAAAAATACGTATGTCTATAGATAAGGAATAAATGTCTATACCTATTAATTACGTATGTGTATATCTATAGATTTAATGTCTATACACAACTATATAACCTCTAAAAGTAATGTGTATACCTAAGTATTTTAGGGTATGATTAGCTCTACAGTAGACAAGTTAGGATTAAATAATGAGTGAAAATCCATACTCTAAGCGTCAGTTAAATATGATGCGTGTAAATGCATTAAGAAGCGCATCATCAGCAGCTAAGAATGTATTTATTGCTTATCTTTGCGGGGTTCATATTTTAGATTTTGATGATGAGGAAGCTAAAAAATATCCTCAAGACTACTATTCTTTTAAGCGAATAGTGACCGCTATACCAAATGGAGACATACTTCATGATCAGATCAATACTTATAGAGCCACTCAGATACTAAAATTATTGGGTACGAGTGTTGATAATAAGAAGTTAAGCTTTTTAACGTCACATTATGATCCACTGGGTAGTATGTCAGCTCAAGAGGTACTAA
>NZ_CAJHBH010000070.1:0-5699 GCF_904846585.1 Psychrobacter sp. H7-1 | reverse complement strand
CGCACCTGCTGTGATGGCAGGATTGTTCCAGTGGCTTAATTTTAACGAACTGGTAAATCATTATTCCCCTGACAAACTACGTCAATTCGCTGATGCGGCTAGTAAATTTGTGTAGATACCTATGCACAAAAGGGACTAGGGTACCAAAGTTAATTTTGTCAGCGGCAATTAAAATGGCACAGTCTATTACTAAAATAAGCCCGGTGATAAACAGTAGGATATTGAAAGCTTTGAGGTAATACGACTGGGGGATAGGCATTATCAAGGGTCTATTGGTTGGCGTCAAAGGTGGGTTTAAGTGTGAAATAAGTGGTGCGTTAGTATACTATCTAAAAGCTTACGCTAAAACCGATAAAACATTTGTCTTTTTGACAGGTTTTAGCGTAAGCGGACGGGCGATATTAGTCGTATCTAAATCAGTAACGTCTACTAATTAATCATATCTAAATCAGTAACGACTCATTGGTAACGACTAAGATAGCGGCAACCATAGACTAACAGCGAATAGATATTAGCTGAAAATGGCCTGCTTTACGTTTTTCATGACCAACGCAAATTGCAAAGTGTCCTTGTCCATCTCTTTAAAGGGGTTACTAATCTGGGCCACCCAACCTGACCCTAAAGCCGCCTCAATCGAATTGCCTTTTTTGTCCCACATCTGCTCAAGCGTATAGGTAACATTGCCTTGTGGGGTCATAATCTCGATGGTGTCGCCGACCTCAAGCTTATTTTTAATCTCAAGCGTTAGACGCTCAGCACTGATGTCGATGACTTCGGCCACAAACTGCTGTTGATCTGTTTTTGAAGCACCATATTCGTAGTTTTGATAATCGCTGTGAACATGACGACGTAAGAAGCCTTCGGTGTAACCACGGTTGGCTAACCCATCTAAAGCACCGATCAATGACTCATCAAAAGGCTTACCTGCCACCTCATCATCAATGGCTTGACGGTATACCTGAGCGGTGCGAGCCACATAATAATGCGACTTGGTTCGACCCTCAATTTTTAAAGAATGTACGCCCATTTGAGTCAGCTCAGGCACCAACTCTACCGCTCGTAAGTCTTTAGAATTCATGATATAGGTACCATGCTCATCTTCGTACATGGCCATTAACTCACCTGGACGGTTTTGCTCTTCTAGCAACACCACCTCATCGCTTGGCGCTTGGACATAGTCATCGCCCATAACCATGTCACCATTTAAATTAACAGTGTCGATTTGCTGAGCTGGGTTGAAGGTTTGTACTGGTACAATATCGCCCGTTTCATTTTCTTGAGCTTTATAAGTATTGTAGCTCCAGCGGCAAGCATTGGTGCAGGTGCCTTGGTTGGCATCACGTTTGTTGATATAGCCGGATAGCAGACAGCGACCAGAGTAGGCCATGCATAATGCGCCATGGACAAAAACTTCAATCTCCATGCCTGGCACTTCATCGATGATTTGCTTAATCTCCTTTAATGACAGCTCGCGTGAGACGATAACGCGGCTTACCCCCATTTGCTTCCAGAACTTAACAGTAGCCCAGTTAACCGCATTGGCCTGTACGGATAAGTGGATTTCTATATCAGGGAAATGTTCACGCACCATCATAATCATGCCGGCATCCGACATAATCAGTGCATCAGGTTTCATCTCAATCACAGGACGGATGTCCTCGATAAAGGTCTTAAGCTTAGCATTATGGGCTTGGATGTTGACCACCACATAAAACTTCTTGCCCAAGCTGTGTGCATACTCAATACCACGGCGCAAATTGTCTTCATCAAAATCATTGTTACGCACGCGCAGACTATAACGTGCCTGCCCGGCATAAACCGCATCGGCACCGTAAGCAAAAGCATACTGCATATTTTTGAATGTACCCGCAGGGCAAAGTAGCTCTGGGGCGCGAGGAGCAGGAGCGATTTGATTTGATTGAGTCATGTGATTACCTATACTTGAGACAGCCACAATTATTGGCCAATTGTGGCTTTAATATACGTATTAATAGAGGATAAAAGCAGGCTATGTGCTAAAGAGTAGGGCGTATTATAAGCTATATGAGCCTATCATTAAATGTTTTAAAGGTTAGAGGCTATTAAGACAAATCGTTAATGGCTCAATTTTATTAATAATGTCTACAGTAAATTTATTAGGTAAGTAGCTCTGGGTTTAGTTTGAAATAAACCCAGTATTAACTATTTATAAAGCTGTTTATAAACAAGGCAATATAGATAGTCATGGCGAATAAAGTTTGATCATTAATTTTTTTTAAGCTTTACTAATTTCATTTCGTAACAATTAAATTATTGAGGATTACAATATACTTAACTACAGTGTAAGTAAAATTTAAATTAAATTATTACTGTAATTAAGTGGTGACATATTCTCATATTAATAAGAATTTAATTCATAAGTTTCATGAAATTTGTTTTTATTTACATCTAACTCAGCTAGTTCAAAATTAGCTGAAGTTAATTATATAAAGATTGCGAGCTTAAAAGTAATGAGCCTCAGAACAAGTGTTTTTATTTATCAATCGACTGCTTCGCTAAATTTTAATTATCTGGCGTTATTTACTCATCTCAAGATTAGTAAGCTTATACACAAGTATTATGCTAAAACTAAAATTTGGGTAGACCGTGCTATCGCAATAGCTATTGGCAGTATAGCCCTTCTTAACGTAACAACATTAAAAAACGCAATTTTACCTGTAGTTAAATACTCAAAAAAATCTATAAATGCTAATGCCAATAAAAACAGAGGCATTAAATTTTGTGTGTCTAAAAATCAACATATTACCCCATATGTATTTCTACATTTGGCTCATGGAACGCTACTCAAACATCAATTTGTCATAACTCACTACATCAGTTCACCTTCCTCCCATTCAAAAAATAATATTGGCGAACTTTATTCATTAGAAAAACTCTATTTTCAAAAACAATCAGTTCAAAAAATAAACTCTCACAAAGTCTTAAGTCTTATAACAACTATTGGCTAAGAAAAGTCATGAGAAGTTGATTGAAAAATAACATTTAAGGCTAGGAGCAATACCGGCATACATTAGCTAAATTCAAGTTTCAAATATTTTGATATTTCTAATTATCATTTCATCAATACTTTAAAATTGTGCAGATTAACATGAAAAAAATTATCATAAAAATAAATAATACAACCAAAACGATAGCTGAGCATACGGTAGTAACTAAAGATGGCAAGCCAACAGTTATTAAGGCTAACAAAAAAGTAAACTATGAGCTTTTTGATCCAGCCACAGGCCATGCACCAAACCATATTGTCACTAAGCGTGTGGGTAGTGATTTACATGTATCAATGGAAGATGATGGCCAAGATAGCGATCTAATCATTGAAGGGTTTTATGATG
Source organism: Psychrobacter sp. H7-1 (assembly GCF_904846585.1). Classification (NCBI taxonomy): domain Bacteria; kingdom Pseudomonadati; phylum Pseudomonadota; class Gammaproteobacteria; order Moraxellales; family Moraxellaceae; genus Psychrobacter; species Psychrobacter sp. H7-1. The sequence goes on along the minus strand of NZ_CAJHBH010000070.1, from coordinate 2,328 downwards.
ATACAGATAGCGCATTAATAGGCTTGGCAGAAAATGGTGAGTATTACTACTATATTCCAGATACAGGCGAAGTGGCAGATTATGTCACTCAATTACAAATTGGCGATGTAGAAGGTCAAGCGTTAGGTGGTGAAAGTCAAGTGGCCCCTTGGTGGGTTGGGGCTACCGAAGGCAGTTTTGATACGCTGCCGTGGTTAGTTGGCTTGGCTGGTGCGGGTATTGTTGGTGCTGCTTTAAGCAGTGGTGGCGGATCAAGCTCTAATGACAGACCTATTAAAGATACCACCGCACCAGCGGCGCCAACTGTAGACAACGTCACCAACAACGACACAAATAACGATGGTACCCCAGAGACCACCACCATCAGTGGTAGCACAGAGCCCGGTGCAACCGTGACGGTGACAGACAAAGACGGCAATGTAATTGGCACCACTACTGCAGATGACAATGGCAACTATAGCGTTGATGTACCAGTAATTGCTGAGGGCGACTTGGTTGATGTGACTGCAACCGATGAAGCTGGTAATGAATCACCGGCAACAGAAGCAACTGGCAGTACAGATACTACCGCACCAGCGGCACCAACTGTAGACAACGTCACCAACAACGACACAAATAACGACGGTACCCCAGAGACCACCACCATCAGTGGTAAAACAGAGCCCGGTGCAACCGTGACGGTGACAGACAAAGACGGCAATGTAATTGGTAGCACTACTGCAGATAGCAATGGCAACTACAGTGTTGATGTGCCGGTGATTGCTGAGGGCGACTTGGTTGATGTGACTGCAACCGATGAAGCTGGTAATGAATCGGCGCCAACAGAGACGGTGGGTAGTAAAGACACTACCGCACCAGCGGCACCAACTGTAGATAACGTATCTAACAAAGATATAGATGATGATGGCACACCTGATAAGACAGTTGTTTCTGGTAAAACAAAGCCAGGTGCAACCGTGACGGTGACTGATAAAGATGGTAACGTAATTGGTAGCACTACGGCAGATAGCAATGGCAACTATAGTGTTGATGTACCAGTAATTGCTGAAGGCGACTTGGTTGATGTGACTGCAACCGATACTGCTGGCAACAAATCACCGGCAACAGAAGCAACTGGCAGTACAGATACTACCGCACCAGTGGCGCCAACTGTAGACAACGTCACCAACAACGACACAAATAACGACGGTACCCCAGAGACCACCACCATCAGTGGTAAAACAGAGCCCGGTGCAACCGTGACGGTGACAGACAAAGACGGCAATGTAATTGGTAGCACTACTGCAGATAGCAATGGCAACTACAGTGTTGATGTGCCGGTGATTGCTGAGGGCGACTTGGTTGATGTGACTGCAACCGATGAAGCTGGTAATGAATCGGCGCCAACAGAGACGGTGGGTAGCAAAGACACCACAGCGCCTGCTACGCCGCAAAGTGCGCCAGTGGTTACCGATAATGTCGCCAACGATGGTTCAGGTGATGTGCTTGAGCCAAGTGAAGTGATTAATGATGGTGATAAGAGTAATGACAACACGCCAAGTGTGACGGTTCCAGCCGATCAATTGACGGCTGGTGACACCCCGCAGTTGGTGGTTGATGGGGAAGTTGTGCCTGCAACAGCAGTGACCAATCCAGATGGCAGCGTGACCTTAACACCAACCACACCGCTTAACGATGGCATCCATGAGCTTAGCTACAACGTACAAGATGCGGCGGGTAACACCAGTGGTAATGCCCCAGCGATAACCGTTGATGTAGATACCCAAAACCCTGCTGCGCCAAGTATCGCAGTGAGCCCAGAGGGCGTGGTTACCATCACCCCAGCGGATGATGACAGCACAGAGGTGTCTGTCACTTACACCGATGAAAACGGTATTGAGCAAACTATCACAGCCACCAAAGATCCGGTAACAGGTGAGTGGGAGAGTAATGAGTTACCAGCAGGCGGCAGCATTGATCCAACCACAGGGGCGATTACGCTTCCTGCCGATCAAGTGGACACCAGTAACGATGTCACCGCAACCGCCAAAGATGATGCCGGTAACACAGCGGAGGCAATCAATCATGCTGCGGCGATCACAGATGACAGCGGTGAGGTGGTTGAAGATGGTGCGCTTGTTGCTACAGGTACGGTGACGGTTGTTGATGTTGATACAGGTGAGTCGCTTGCCGCCGCACAAGATGCCACTGCAGGTGACTACGGCAGCTTTAGCATCGATGAAAACGGTGAGTGGACTTATAACCTAGATAATACCAATGCCGCGGTGCAGGCATTGCCTGCTGGTGCGACATTAAGCGAGAGCTTTACTGTTGAATCTATCGATGGCA
>NZ_CAJHBH010000069.1:0-6228 GCF_904846585.1 Psychrobacter sp. H7-1 | reverse complement strand
TATAGTTCGGTTAGGTTGTCCATGTAAGAAGTCCTTTTTGCTTAAGTGGTCTTGGTAAACTTACTTTAGCAACTTTGGACTTCTTTTTTTATCTTTTTTTTGAGCCCTTATCCCGAACTGGGGTTAAACTTAAGTTGATAAATTTTTTAAAGCGTGCACCCTACCCTGTCCCCGCGCTTTCCTAACCCTACCAAGTTAAGCGGCAGTCTGCCTGACCTTGGGAGGTTATAAGTGCCACAGTCTGAGCGCTGGAGTAACGGCAGCGCTGATGAAGACTGTCCAAGTAATAGCTGTCTAAATGGGCATCGGTAAGCTCAAAAAAGTTAGCGTGTACATTGGGCACAACCCACATCTGCCATCCTTGTCCATTGGCCTGAAGATCAGTTAAGACAAACTGCCCAGTGGCATCGCTTAACCGAATTTCATAATGATGTGTCTTCTCATTTGAACCCAAAGGCAGATACAGCCGCTCTTCTAAATTACTGGCAAATAAAGGCTGATTTGAGGAGAGCTGTAATGAGGATTGTGACAAACTAAAGCCTGCATAAGTCAAATACTTACCCCGCCACTTGGCCAAGTCATGGGCCAACTGTAGCGCTTGCTGCTGCGCCTGCCACTGCACTTTTTGATTGAGATATTGCTGATAGCTGGGTAACAGTATGGCGGTTAATAGTGTCATTAGCGCCACTACGATAAGCAGCTCTATCAAGGTATACCCTAAGGGTCTGTTGAGACTTAATTTAAGCTGACTGCTACTCATTATTCACAGGCGTTTGATAGATATAAAGATAGTCTTGTACCTGCACATCATGAAGTGTCTTGGTTCTACTCAAACAGGCCATTTGGCTTTCTTGTTGCTGCAAGCTATGGCTTGAGTCATCAGCGGTGATCACTACCATAGACTTGGCCAAACAGTCATCTATTTGCTTTAATTTTGCAGAACTAAACACAGGCATGACCGAGGTCACATACACTCGGATCAAAGTCTGCTGCGGCACTGTATTGTCAGTTACAGAGCCATGATTTTGCACCACAGGATTTGTATGATGAGCAGGTTTAGGACTGCCTAAGGCATCGAGCACAATGGCCATACCATCTACCGCCCCGCTTATCGTATTATCAGCAGATTCTGATACCGCCATAATAGGCCGAGTAAAAGACAATTGGGTGGCAATCAGTTGGCGATCACTGGTGTAATGATTCATTTGTCGATTGGCAATATTACAATAGCCTTGTGGATTTATGATGCCACCTTGCACCCCAACACGCTTGTGCCGTGCGCTGCCCTCTAACCAAGACTTGTAACGCGTCGGCTGATAACACACCACGTATTCAGCCCAGCTGTGCTGATTGGCCTTAATAAAAGGCTGCTTGATCAGATAGCCCATAGGACCTTGCGGCGACATTAATTGCGCCAGATTATCAGGCTGATCGACCATCGTCTTTAGGTGTGCCAAAGGTACATCTGATGCTTGAAACAACAATCGATTGACCTGAGCGGCTGTTATGACCTCTAACGATGTTTGAGAGTTTTTTAAGGCAATAACACTGGCGGTAGAGAGTAATACTGCCAGCATCAGCACAATCACAAGTACTGCCCCTTGCTGCTGGTCACTCTGTGCGAACACCGATACTGGGGAGGTCATAATGACTCACGACTGTTTCTGAGCGCCACCACACTGGTCAATGAGCGGCGTAAATAACTGGGATGCTGGTGTCGAATGGTATGCGGTTTGCCTTGTAAATAAAACACACTTTTACCCGGCATCGACTTCGCTTGTGCGGTACTGGCCCGGCTAATGATGCCAAGTTGCACCGATACGATGGGGGCGTGATATAAATACTCAGAGTGAGCATCCAAGGGACTACTTTGGGTCAAGTACTGCTCAATGGACATATAAGATACGCCTTGCTTTAATCTTACGCCAAGCTGCACGCCAAAATAATCCACCCGATTCATCAGCACTACCCCATTATCACCAAAATCTTTAATGTATAACTGATGCGCCTTGGCAGGGCTATTTCGAATGGCCGTTGGTAATTGATAGCGCCCTGCATCGCAGGCCAGAACGATTGCCAAGTCTTTGGTTTCATTAGCGGCACGCTGTCTATCGAATCGGGTAAAAAAACGCTCAATAATCATATCACCTGGATGCACTTTTTTGCCCTCGCAGTCAAAGCTTGGAAAAGCAGCTTGGTACTGTATGGTTAGTTGATCACTGTTGGTCGGCGCAACCAAGTTACTGGGTCCTAGGTTGCTACGACTAAATAACTGTTCATTGAGATTGACCACGCCGCGAAGATTGCCCCATTTTTCAGATCCTCCTAAAGCACTCAACGGAGCATTATCATAGGAGCCGGTCAACACTATGCCGGTCCATGCAGAGGCTTGATGCATGGTCGAATGAGACCCTAAATTGGCCTTTCTAATGGTTTTATGAATCGCAGGCAATTGAAAGACGGCATCATCTTGTAGCTCAGAGACTGCTAACTGTATACGCTGCACCGCCAGACTATGAGCGAACAACTCAAATGCGGCGCCACTTACCACAAGCCCTAAAGTCAGTGCCAGCATAAGCTCAATCAAGCTAACCCCTTGTTGAGCGGTGATAGAGTCGAGCCCTATATGCTTGGGGTTGAGCGGTTTTGATGGCATGGATTAATAGGCCTCCATATACAAGCAATCCGACCCTACTCGATAATTGCCCTGAAGATGTAAGCAGCCGTCTAAGACCTCACTGCTGACATATTTAGCCTGTGTTCCATGCCATGCAGCGACTAAGCAGTAGTTTTCAGTGGTGGACAACCGGCCAGGACAACCGAGCATGGCAAGTGTCATACCTTGCTGTTTGGCTTGTAGGCGTAATACCGCCACATCGTTTTGTACCACTTGAGTCGCATTACAGCCCGCTCTTACAGTGCAGCTTGTCATAGCTGGAATAGTGGCTGCATCAAACTGTAATTGATACGCCCTTAGTGCCACCCTCCCCATATTAGTCCGAATACGCTCTGCAGCTTCCGTTAATATAACCAAAGCTTGTGTCCGCATCACCGCATCATCTACCGCTGCCAAAGATTGTGCCTGCAAACCAACATAACCGAGCGCTGCCACACTAAATAAAACTAGAGCCACTAACACTTCAATGAAAGCCATACCTTGTTGACTAGATACGGGTATATGCGTTGGTGGCCCACTTTGCATCACTGTCTCCTCCTAAATCAGATGGCGGAACGTCTTAAGGTATGGCTTGAACCCTACTACAGCTTTGCTGATGACACTGCTGACCCAAATAATTAAGGCTCAGTACACCATCTGACGCCATCTTGCCAGCTGTAGTTGGAGTGGCTATCAGCTGCCAGTGAGCAGAGGTGAGATACCCCTCATTGTCTAAGGGGGTGAGCGAAGTTATATAAAGCGCTTGAGAGTTTTGTCTGTTACCGCTGTTGGGCTGCTGATGGGTATAGGGAAACTTCACCAGCAAAGCCTTGGATACAGTACTGTTTTTATAATCAGGAGCATGGGTGCCCGCACTTTGTAACAGCAGTGCCATATGCACTTTTCGGTAATCCCCTTGAACCAGCTTGTGGTGCTGTAATTGCACCGCCAAACGCTGCAACTCTGACATCATCTGTAGGCGACTGGCTTTGATGTGGTGCTGCTGATAGGTGGGATAAACGACAGTGGTCAATATTCCAATCAGGGTCATGACTATTAAAATGTCGATTAGCCCATAGCCTTGGATGCCCTTGCTATACATGCAACCTTCTACTTAACTTAAGTGTTAACTTAAATGAATACGCTAGAGCACTTGCTGCATCCAATTTTTAAACTCTATAATAAAAAAGTTAAATTTAACTTAACATCTTATAATGACTATTAATAGATTTAATTGCACTTATTACCTAATTGAGCGAATTTTAGATTAAGATAACGATGCCCTAATGACCATGGCTGAGTGCATAAGCCATGATATGTGTCTCAGGGCAGGCCTGTTTGATAGTTAAAGCTAAAGCAGTTAACGTCGCTGCGGTGGTGACCACGTCATCAAATAAAATAACGCGCCGAGTCGGTACCGCTTGAGTCACTTCAAAGGCATTAAGGATGTTTTGTTGACGCGATTGTCTATCAAGCCCTTGCTGACTACCGGCCTTATCAACACGGTGAATGCCCTGCCAAAGCGGAATTTGCCAGTGCCGTGATAAGTAATAAGCCAACACAGATAACGGACTAAATCCTCGGGTGGCCAAACGATGCTTTGTGGTAGGTGTGGCAACAATCACACTGTTTGTACTGTGGCAGCCTTGTGGTCTTGGTAACTGACGAATAGCATGCACTAATATCGGCAGTGCACTTAGCTGCTGCTTGTACTTAAATGCAATGAGTGCTGAGCGTAGGTAGCCCACGTGTGCAGCGGCAGGTTGAATAACAAAATGGTGGTTGGCGGCTAATTGCGTGACCGGTAGCTGCTGATGCAGCGCATCTGGCAACCAGCTGACATCATCATGGCACCACTGACAAAGCAAAGATGAAAAAAAAGAACGCCTCATAGGGAGGCGCTCTTTGGTTATTGCTCTACAATGGATATGGCACACACAGCAGGTTTGTTGAAAGTACTGTACCCGCCACATACCCAGTTGGTAGTAAGCGGGAATCATACGCAGTGGGCTTTGCCAAGTGAAGTGCAAGAAAGACTTACAGACCTTTCCAATCGTTTAATGATAAACCCACACCCACAGCGGTTGTCTCATCATTATAGTCAATAATAGACTCACCATAGCCGTGGAATACTTGGATAAAGGCGCGTACATCACGGGTAATCGGGTGAGTATAATCTAATTGAATCGCCCCTTTTTGTGTATCGAAGTTATAACGACCTGTTGCGGCTAATGTTTCACCTTTACCAAAGTCATAAAGGGTTTGGATTTCCCCATTACCATAGTAATCGGTAATGTCTGGGTTATCACCTCGTTTTCCCCCTGATTTTTTCTCTTTAATATGCGTCCAGACTTTCGGTATCACGCTAAGCTTACCCCACTCAGCACCCCCCATTAAATACAGACGATTCCATGAGCGCGATAATGGATCAGATTGTCCGTTTGAGTGGTGAATGGCACCGGCGCCTATCATACGCAAACGACCGTTAAACGGCAGATCGGCTTTTACTGGCTGAGTGATGAATATCTCAGGCATATAGTCGGTGGCTCTAAAAGGACGCGAGTTATCTTCATTATAGACTTGCCAATGCATTTGCTGGGTATAGCCAAACCACACATCTGCATTGGTATCAAAGACATCTTCAGCCACTTTTGTCTTTAAAGAAATTTGAGCTTTTAGCTCTAAAGGATCGTATTGATCGCCATAATCTTTGGCCGTTGGCTCAGGCTGAGTCGGTGATTTCGGATTACGGTTGGGATCATAATGAGCGTATAACGGCATTAAGTAAATGGGATTATGGGGTCTTACTGTCCACGTACCATTTTCGCTATTTTTATCCAAATCATAAGCCAAGCTTAGGGTGGTATAGGGTGAAAAATCATCCACCGTTAACCCAGCTTTGGCCAACTTAAGGTTGCCAGAGGCAGTAGGCGCACCGACATCTATAATATCGCCCTCTGCCTCTTCAGCGAACTCACGCTTATCATTCTCATCAGCGAAGACGGCAGTGGGACGCAAGTCACTAAAAGTGGCCTTAACAGACTGCGCTAAATCAAGCGGTTTTTTCTCACGGCCTACAGTAATCGGATCCCCTGTGGTCACTTTGTCATAACAGGCCAAACGAGCGGCTGCTAATTTTAAATCTGAACACTTCAAAAAATCATCCACAGTCACCTGCTGATCCGCAGTTGACATAGACATAGAGGAGTCACTTTCAGCATGCGCAGCAGTCATAGCCAGCATTGGAGTACAGCAGGCTGCTGTAATTGAAAGCGCTAAAACTTTAAGAGTAGATGAAGGCTCTGCAAAGAGCTGGGTCGAAGGCCGCAAAGTTGTCATGCCTGTTCCTAATGAATATGGTAAAAATGCCATTATACTATTAAAAAAAACTCTAAACCAACTATATTATAAACAATACATTGCTACACAATAAAGACAGATTAATTAGGGCGTGTTGAACATTGGCGACAAATTAATGGCAAAAAAAATAGCGAACGGTTAATCTTTAAGTTCTCACACAAAAAAGATATCGTTCGCTATGCCTCGCACTATGCTCAAAGATGAACACTGGA
>NZ_CAJHBH010000068.1:0-6338 GCF_904846585.1 Psychrobacter sp. H7-1 | reverse complement strand
GGTAGTCGTCTTTAGCTTCAATTAGCATACGGACGGCGCGCTCTTTCATTTCGGGGGTATAGTTTCGTGTTTTCATTGTCGTATTCTCTCAGATAAATGAGTCTCTGACAATCCCGGGGCGGTTCAGTATAGCATGACAGACGAGACTTTCCCACCGCACAGGTGGCTTAGAAAATTCAATGTATCTACCCATTGCCCAGCTCCTTCTTTCACACCGCACAGGTGGCTTATGAGAGCCGTTAAAACTATTTAGACAAACAGCCACTGCAATTTTAGCTTTGGATAAATCAGGCCTACTCTAAACTTAATAAATTAAATATAGCAAACCATTAAGATGATTAAAATTCATTAAATTAAATATTTGACAATTTATATTCATGTTGATATTATAAAAAAACATCGTGGGTTTATGGCTACTTCCAGCGCGATGAAAAATAAAGACTGGTAAAACGCACAACTCCTTTTTTTGCTCTGTAAGGTGACTGTGTCGTTTCTTTTTTGGCACAGACAGAGCAATAGGAGATCACATGAATAATTCCATCGATAAAACAACTCCCTTTGTAGATACTGCAAACTCCCCTACTACTACTTCTCCTTCTAATACAAAAGTAGAAGATTGGATGCTAGAGATTTGGGACTGGATAGATAACCATAGTTTCTATAGCAATAAAGACAACCTTGGACCTCGAGATCCACAATCTTTACAACAAGTTGAAAGACTAGACTTAGGGTTCGGTAAATCAAAAACCTATAATGTAGATGATAAATCGGTTTTTTGTGATTCGGCGGAATTAACAAAGCCTCTACCCGCTGCTATAGGTAATTTGAAAAACTTAAAGTATCTTAGACTAATTGGTTTTAGTGAATTGCCAGATGAGATTGCTCAATTAGATAATTTGGAAGAGTTGGTTTTTCTTAAATGTGGATACGTTGAGCTTCCAAAAGTATTATGGGAACTTAAAAACCTTAAATCACTTAGTATTTATTCGAAAACTTTACAAAAATTACCTGACGATATTGGCAACCTCACTTCGCTAACAAATTTAAATATTACTGGCACCAGTATCAAACACCTTCCCGATTCTATTGCCAATCTAACCAATCTAGAGATTATAGAAGTATACGCCAATAGGTACCTCAAAACCTTACCTGTTAATATCGGTAATCTATCAAAATTACAAACTCTTGACGTGCGTGGCTCTGAATTAAAAGCTATCCCCCACTCAATCGGTAATTTAAAGCAGCTTAAAGAGCTTATACTTTATAGTAATGGCTTACAAAGCTTACCTGACAGCCTCACTAATTTAAAACAATTAGAGCGTCTAGATATTAGTGACAACCCATTATCTAACTTACCTGACTCAGTAAGACAGTTTATTATTGAATTGGGTAATAAGGTATTTAGCGTGAAAGATAAATAGGCTGTACTGATTTTAGCTAATTGTGATATAGCCTTTAATTTTAGAAGCCCTTTAAACTAAGGTTTGTAGTGGCATGGTCAAACCAAACCATGCCTTGGACCAAAAAAGAGCTCTGACCTAATACAATCAAGTCAGAGCCTTTTATGAGTGAATCAATTACTAGAATCCTCTAGCGTTATCACTGTCAACGGTATAGAAGATATTAAAAGCGCTATTTGCCCCAGTTTTTATCTGCTTACCGGCTACTGTAGCACTGGCCTCAAAGTCCACCCCGCCCCCTGCACTTTCACCACTGGCGATATTGGGTAGAGTTAATGAGCGTATGGTTACTTGTTTATTAGTAACTGGCGTATCTGCTTTGGTAAGTTTTTGGCCGCGTGGTTTGACCACCTCTCCTGCTGCTAAGTCCTTATTGACATCATCATAAATAATATCGAAATCTAACAACTGCGCTTGATCAAGTTTTGCTTGACCATCTACCACAGGAATACCCACCAAGGACTTGCTACCACGGTGAATCATTCGATTCTCAATGACCTGCCCATTATCCAGCTTTCTACCTTCTGCTGCTACTGAGTTGGTTCGCACTATGAACATAACTTTATAGCCTGGTACTGCAGACTCTGCTTTTCCATCAAAAATGTCTGCTACCAATTCTGGTGAGTTCTTCGCCTTATTAACCACGATACGGGCAGAGTTTTCATAAACAGGATAATCCTTGCCATCAATGGTCAAATAACGCGTGTCTTTATAACTGCTTTGCGTACTCATTATCCCATGGGTCATAGTCGTAGAAGTTGCGACAGGCGCATCGCTCACTACGGATGTCGTACTTTGACATCCAGCGGCTCCTAGAGATAAGAAAGCGATAGATAAGAGTGACGCAGCAGACAGTAGCGTATTGCGATAACCTGATTGTGGTGTTGCTAACATATTTTAGTCTCATAAAAAAAGGGGTTATAACATAAAAACGTCCCAAAACAAATGATATTGATAACTATTATCATTTGTTTTATTATTACTATAATGTTACAGATTGTCAACTCTCTACGCAGCTTAAATTTATTATTTTTGACTCTATTGGATGTCAGCGCACCTAACCTTATTAGATAGCTGGGCTGTTGCCAGATAGGTTAAATCTTTTGAAGGATTACTCATGTCAACAACGCAAGCCAGCCGATCGATAGCAATGATGATGGCGGTTTTAGGAGCAGCAATGACGCCCAGCCATGCCAAGCCAGATTTAACACAGACAACAGATATGACGCTGCTCAGTGCAAAAGATACAGGATATAAATTTGTCTATCGTGATTTTAGCGCAGTAGCCCCTAAGACCTCACAGCAAGATAATTTGGCCGCGATACAAGCTTATGCCAAGCCTCGTCATTATCGAGTATGGCTGGCTGTTCCTTGCCAACCAAGCTTGTCACCCTCCCAAGAGTGTTTAAGTACCGCGACCAAAGTACTGTATATGCTTGATGGCAATGCTGCTATTGATGATTTAGACCAAGAGACACTGCACGCTTTATCTCAGGCTCAATCAAGCAATATGGCCCCAGCCTTAGTCTTTATTGGTTATCAGACGCCCTATCGGTTTGATGTGGATGCCCGAGCCTATGACTACACGCCGCCTTTATTTGATGACACTCATGAGCAAAAACAAAGCAGCGCTAATAGCAGTAAGGCATTTCAAGAAAAAGGTAGAGCGCGATTAAATGGCGGTGCAGAGCAGTTTTATGAGCTGATTGAACAAGAGATAAAACCTTGGGTCTATGAGCAGCTGGGCAACAAGCCAACACAGGAGGCGATCTGGGGGCACTCTTATGGTGGCCTATTTGTGTTATATACCTTATTTAAGCACCCCCAGTCTTACCAGCAGTATTTTAGTGCAGATCCCTCATTATGGTGGCAAGATGGTGAGATGACTCAGTACTGGCAGGCATTTCAAAACCAGCCTACAACGCAGCTATCTATCCTCTCAACAACCAAGCAGTTACGACTTACTTTTAGTCAATCACAGCAGCAAGATGCGCCTGTCGCTAATACCTCCACAGCGAGCACAGCCGCTGTCAGTGGCCTAGATAAAAATGAGTTTGCCAATAATATCTGTACCATGTTTCAAAATAACGCGAGCTATCAGTTTTATAATGAGTCGCATGGAGAGTTATTTACCACCTCCCTGCTTGACAGCTTACAGCGCTTTTGACACCTTCTTGCTATCATAAAAAAAAGATCTGAACACGTGGTCCAGATCTTTTTATTCTATTAACAGTTGACTTTTAACGACTAAAAATCAAAACTGACATCAAATATATAAGCTCGGCCTGGCTCATTAAAGGTTCGAGCACCGGCATTGGTTCCTGTGCCCTCACGCATGATTTGCTTGTCAAATAGGTTTTTGATGCCTGCACCCACGGTGATCATATCGGTTAAATTATAGCGGGTGCTGATGTTAGCTAACGCATAAGGCTCGCGGTCTAACTTCAAGGTAGTTAGCTCATCGCCTGTCGTGACAGAGACTTCAGGGGCTTCAATAGCGCCATAATAGCTGACACCAAAATCAGCATTCCAGCGAGGCGTAATGTCCCAGTTTATATTGGAGTTCACCGTATATTTAGGAATTAACGATAGAGGCTCACCATTGTCTTTACGCTCTGAGCGAATATTACCAGTTAGGTTGGTTGACCATAAGATATTATCTGTCACAGGGACTTTAACAAAGCCCTCTAGCCCTTCAATAATCGCCTTTCCTTGGTTCTCCCACTGGAAGACAGAGCGCTTAGTGGCTGAGTCTACTGCTACTCGGTTGATACCAGCGCCAATACGGTTATCGTAAGCGTTATGATAATAGGTTAAGCCGGCATTGAGACCTGTACCATCTTCATAAGTAAACGTCAGCTCTTTGTTCCAAGAGGTCTCATGCTCAAGCTCTGAGTTACCCAGTACCTGACAGCCTCGTTGATCGGTAGGCACCCAAGAAGGACAGCCATTACCCTTTGTATAGTAAATATAGTTGGGGTCTAATCGGTATAGATCTGGCGCCTTAAAAGCGCGACTTATCCCTGCCTTTACAGACCAATTGGGGCTAAAATGCCACGTAGTATTTAGACTCGGTGACCAGTTGCTACCGGCCTCACTATGATAGTCATAACGTAGTCCTGGAGTCACATACCAATCTGGAGTGAGTTGATAGTTATCCTCTATATAAGCACCAATCAAATAAGCATCCGACTTTGGATCGCGCTTAGCAGGGTCGGTTTCTACATCGCCAAAAGCAAAGCCATCATCAAACGTCAGCTCAGATACCCAGGGGTTATTTAGCTTTTCGCCGCGAAATTCAGCGCCTGCAGTTAAGGTGTGATTGTCATAAAAGATATCCCACTCTGATTTGGCATTTAGCGTATCATAGGTCGCTTTTTTCCAGTTAAAGCCCTCTCCCTCAGGCGGCGTTTGAATCTGTCCTTCACCACCACCTGCAGTACCTTCAGCCAAGCGCTCATTATCGGTACGACTGAACTCTAGATAGCTATTGCTACGGGCATCATCATAATTGCCGCGATGGGTGAAGGCTGCACCATAGCGGCGCATCTTATTGGTAGAGTCACCGGCCAATAAATCCACTAAAGTATCATTAACGTTTTGAAACTGCGAATCACCTGCCCAGTGGTTGTCTTGAGTACTATAGCTCACCTCAACCCCGACAGTATTCATGGCATCTACGGCATATTCGAAAAGCTGACGCACATCTATATTCTCAACGCCTTCAACACCGGCCGCCACAGAGGCTGATGGCCCATCACGCCCCTCCACAATTTGTGCATCCTTGGCATTGATATAAGGATCATCCCCGTCGCTATCGTGGTAGCCAAGTGTGGTACGGAAGGACAGCTTATCGGTTAACGGACCTGCCATATTTATATTGGTGCGCCAGTCTTTGCCTTCCAAGTCACTCTCTGGAGACTCGTAATGGCCCGTGATTGAAAATTCTTTTTTTGTGGGAGATTTGGTAATGATATTCACGACACCGCCCATACTACCAGACCCATATCTGGCTGCAGCAGGACCTCGTAATACCTCAATACGTTCGATAGCGCTTGGCGGCACCCATTGAGAATCACCGCGTGTGTCTTGTTCGCTGGCTCTACCAGGTCGAACGGCATTGCGAGAAGTCACAGGGCGACCATCAATCAAAATTAAAGTATTGTTAGGTCCCATACCGCGTAGGTCAATCTGGCGCTGGTTACCCCGCTGGCCGGAAGTTGAAGAACCTGAGAGATTAACACCCGGCATCTTACGTACAATTTCTGCGATATCATTAGAGACTGATGCTTTTTTAATAGCCTCTTCACTGATAACGGATAGACCGGCAGCTTGTTCAAGCTCCTCACGAGCCGCCTTCACCACAATAGCGTCAAACTCAGCAGAAGGTGTGTCTTGTGCGTCAGCGGTTTGTTGAACGTCAGCTTGCTGCACCGTAAGGTTATCGCTTTCAGCTGCATAAGATGTGGTACTAAGGATAGAGGCAATACTCAGGCTAAGCAGTGCTTTTGGTGTAAGTAAATGAGCTCGTTGTTTTAAGTAGAGGTTTTTTGATTCAAAGAAAGCGGACAATGTTGGCATAAATGACAATCCTAATAGCACTTAGATACTATCAATACTTTTCAACAATACCGTTAGATTGCGCTCGCTTACCCTGTGCTTAGACTGTAGCAAGATAAGTAAAAGTCAGTTGAAATAATAGCGTATTGATACCCACAATTTTCTCAAGACAGTCCACCCTCCCACTGTATAGCATAGGTATCTACACAATTTATCAGTGAGCATAAATTTGATAAAATAGCGCAGTATGGTATAGAGAAAATGACCCTAGATACGAGACTTATTAAACGTTATCAGCAACTCGTACGCAATCACACT
>NZ_CAJHBH010000067.1:0-6532 GCF_904846585.1 Psychrobacter sp. H7-1 | reverse complement strand
GCTATCTTCTTGACGGCCTCGGCTTTAAATTCGTCACTGTAGCTTCTTATTTTCTTGGTCATGATAAACTCCGATTAATACGCTTAGTTTACCAAGTTTAGGTGTACGGTTTCTTCAGCATAGCTCATGGTTCCTGTAGCTTTACATTTCTTGGTCATCATAAAACCTTCTTCGAGTGGTGGATTTATTAACTTTATCTCTATAGTTTTTCTAGTGTTAATCACTACAATTTTAGAGGTTAATTAAAAAAAGCAAGAGGTTTAGACTTATATCTCTATCAAATTAAACTAATGTAGATTAAGATAGTATCAGTATTGTTTAAGGTACTCCCCAATGTCTAGACCAAATTATCATAAAATTAAGATAGAATTGGGTTGATAAAACGATTTATTATCCGAACTATTGTTAGCCAGATAAACCTGTGCAGGAGTATGGTAATCGAGCGACTGATGTAAACGCTCATGATTGTAAAACTCGAAATACTCTTTCAAACCTGCTCTTGCCTGACTGACTGTCTCAAACTGTCGCAAATACACGCATTCATACTTCACTGACCGCCAAAGCCTTTCCACAAAGATATTATCCAGTGCCCTACCGCGACCATCCATACTGATAGCAATACCCTGCTCAATGAGCGGTCTGGTAAATCTTGGGCTGGTAAACTGAGAGCCTTGATCCGTATTAAAAATTTCACAGCGTAACCCATTGTGCAGTAAGCTACTTACCGTATCAACGCAGAAATCCGCCTCAAGCGTGGTAGATAGCGACCAGTCTAGGACATAACGACTGTACCAATCTATCACCGCCATCAAATACACGAAGCCCTTGGCTAGGCGAATATAGGTGATATCAGTACTCCACACTTGATTACAACGGCTAATCGGTACATGCCTAAGCAAATACGGGTAAACTTGATGCTCAGAGTTAGGCTTACTCGTGTTAGGATGCTGATAAATGGCATCTAGCCCCATTTGCCGTAGTAAGCGCCTAACTCGCTTTTCTCCCACTTGATAGCCTAGTTGCCTCAAATACGCTGTCATGCGTTTAACCCCATAAAATGGGGTCTTGGTGTACTGCTGGTCAAGCAAGTTCATCAGGGTAATATCAAGCTCGCTGATGGGCTTTGGCTGATAGTAAAGACTTGAGCGGTTGATACTGAGTAATTCACATTGCTTACGAACACTAAAATCCTTGTTATCAGGTTCTAGCAGTTGTTTACGAGTGCTCAGGGTAGCTGTGAGGACTTTTTTTAAGCCAGTCTCTTTCACTGATGACTTGCCCTAGTTGCCTATGTAGTTCATCGATAATAGCTTGCTGGGCTTGTTCGTTGGCTTGCTGTTTGGTATTGAATGCAGTAGGGATAACTGCCAAGGCCTGCTTTTTCCAGTTGCTGATTTGGGTTGCATGAACCCCATATTCTGCAGTTAACTCGTTGAGGGCTTTGTGTTCTTTGATGGCTTCAACGGCGACTTTGCTTTTAAATTCAGCATTGTGACGCTTACGTACTTTTGTCATTAGATAGACCTCTTTTTCTAAAGGTTATTCTATCTTATTTGCTACAATTTTTTGGTCTAGTTTTCCGGGAGTATTATAGTTAGTTAGTGTTACTTACCTAAAACAAAACCTTTTCCGCATAAACAAGCTTTCTTACTCTATAAGAAAGTTTATTAAGGATGTCTAATGACACAAACAATTCAACTTGCCGTGCAAAAAGATAATGTCAACTTGATTAATCAAGCATTAAATAGCAATCAACCTACTAAAATAGCTGCTGAAGAAGGCATGAAAATTAGCCTAGTAGAAGCTAAAACAGGTCTACCAGCTAAAAAGCTAAAAGCTAAAAAAGTAGATGACGACTTACTAATTGCAGATGAAAATGGTGAAACGTTGCTAACTATTGAGGATTACTATCTAACCGATAATATTCAGCTTGGTACAGTTGGTGATTCAGGCTTTGTTGAGTTTGATTATGTGAATTCTGAAACAGGTGTAACATCACAAATCGCTTCAGAAACCTCTTATACAACACTTGTGTCGGAAATGCTCAGCGATACTTCGTTCATTGGAGGTATTAGTAATGGTGTCTTATTAGGTTCACTCGGCGCGGCTGCATTAGGGATTGCGGCTCTAAGTAGTGGTTCGAGTGATGATTCACCAAAGACACCTGCTAATAAAATACCCGTCTCAAAGAACAGCACAATTGCAGCCACAGAAGACACGATTGTTAGCGGCAAACTAGAAGCGGCGACTGACGCTGATGGCGACACCTTAACTTATGCCATCGCCACTGGTGCGGCCAACGGTAAGGTTGTTATCGGTAAAGACGGCAGCTACAGCTACACGCCTAATGCCAACTTCAATGGTAAAGACAGCTTCACCTATACCATCAATGACGGTCAAGGTGGCGTGATCACCCAAACCGCTACGGTTAACGTGGCAGCAGTCAATGATGCGCCAGTATCAGCCAATACTACGATTGCAGCGACTGAAGATACCGTTGCTAAAGGTTTATTGGCGAAAGCCACCGACGTTGATGGCGATGCGCTGACGTATGTTATCGCTTCAGCTGCTAAAAACGGTACGGCAGTTGTCAATAAAGATGGCAGCTACAGCTATACCCCTAATGCTAACTTTAATGGTAAAGACAGTTTCACCTATACGGTCACTGATGGTACTGAAACCATTACTAAAACGGCTAATATCACTGTTAACTCATTCAGCGAAGTGTATACCCTTGAATTGCAAGAGACATTTGAAACCACTGTTGTCAGTGAACCGCAGACTGTGGTGGACAAGCAAGCATCATCTTTTATATCAGAAACTATAACGTTTGAAATAACAGGTCAAAATGCAATGCCTCAGTTGGAGCTTACTAATGGCTCTAATGTTATTCAAGGGAACTATAGCTACACCATTCAAGGTCCAGGAATCTCGTCTTCAAGCAATGGTAGCATTTCATCAGTAGGGTCAAATAGTTACTTCATTGATTTTAGTACAGGTACTTTGCCACCAGGCAAATACACTTTGGACTTATATGTCTATTCATCAGGGTCATCAATTAACTTTAATGTTACTGAATTTAAAGACGTTGAGAAAACTGAGTTTACAGGTTACCAGAGTGTTACGGGCAATATCTTTGCCGATGACGATGGTGGAATCAATGCGCCTAATGGTTATGAGCTTCAGATAGATGGACAATCGCTTATATTTCAAGCAGGTAGTTCAGCATCTAGCCCTATTGTTATAGATACAGATAATGGTCAAATTGAACTATCAGCTGATGGCTCTTACGTTTATCGTTCAAACGGTAATGAACTTGGTTTAGACCCAACTCAGTTGGCAGAAAAGTTTGATATCAAAGTAGTTGATCTTCAAGGGGGCTATGTTGGTGCTTATCGTGTCAATATCACGTCAGATACGACGCCACCAGAGTCAGGTGAGTTATTATTTAATAACTTTGAGGATACGGGCATATCGCAGGACGATGGTATTACTCAAGACAACACCTTTGATCTAACCGTTGAGAGTAATGAAGTAGGTAGCCAAGTTGAATATCAGTATTCAACCGATCAAGGCGTTACTTGGCAAATATTAGCAAATGGTACGGCTTCTAATTTAGCAGATGGTGACTATAGCTTTAGAGCCAAGGTAACAGATGAAGCACTTAATGAAAGCTTTACAGCAGTAAAAGATATCACTATCGATACTACTGCTCCGATCTTAGGCGATATTTTAAACTTCAATACTGCTACTAATCAGTTAGAGGTTAATGCAGATATAGACCAAGACACGCTGCAGGCATTTAAGTTAGAAAATGGAGCATTAATGCCTATTGCTGATGCTTCTAATATTCCGTTTGCGGAAGGTAATTACCAGATTAAAGCGTCTGATGTGGCTGGAAACAGTACAACCTTAGATTTCGTTATGTATAATGCTTCTGAATATTTTGAGTCTGCTGATACTATAGATATTGTAAAAGGGTCTGCTGGAAACGATACTATCTACGGTGGTAATGGCGATGATATTTTAATAGCTTCAGGAGGTAGGGATACTCTATATGGAGAATCTGGGAATGATACTTTGATATCATCAGGAGCTGGCGATACGCTTTGGGGTGGCGAAGGTAATGACACTCTAATTGTAGAAGATTTTATATCTAGTTCTGTGAATGCTTTGCGAGGAGGGTTTGGAGATGATATTTACGTTATCAACGGTTTAGAATTAAAGGACGTTGCAAACTATGCTTCTCTTGGTAATATTTATATAAATGATGGGCAAGGATCTAATAGGCTTGATTTGCAAGGTTTAAACGTATCAGATTTAACTCTAAGCAGGGACGATCAGGATTTAATTATTCAAACTACTGGAGGAAGTGTCAAGATAATAAGCCAGTTTAATGGAAATGGTGTCGATAATATCTATTTTGATGATGGAACGGTTTGGGATAAAGCAGATATCGAAAGTATGGTAAATGCGGATGGTAGCAGCGCTCGTAGTAGTAGTATGTCATTCGATGAAGCGGAAGACTCTTCTGATGATAGTGGAAATGACTATTTTAGCGAGTCTATTGATCTAGGTAATGATACAGACACCTATTATGATAGTAGCGCTGGTCTACCTCTTAGCTTCGACAGCAGTGTCGGTCAAATGGAGACGCTCATCGACTCGCCACAAATAGAGCTGCCTAGAATTAACGATTTACTTGATTTGAATAGTAATGAATTAGTTTTTGAACAAGCAGATGTGAGCAATGCTACTCCATCTTCTGATAATAATGTGATATCAGTCTCTAAAGGAGCAACTGACAATACAGCTATGACAGTGGACTTTGCTATTGGACAATTTCAAGATTTTAATGATATGCAGACAGAAGCCATGTTCCATATCATGTAGTTTTGTGCGAAGCTAATTGTAATTTCAAAAAAGCAGGCGCTGAATTCATCGCCTGCTTTTTTTAAGCATAAATATTTCGGACTAATAACCAGGGGTAATCATCCCTAAGAAATTGGTAGCTAAGGTAAAATAAAGCCATAACAATATTGTTGTTTTTTGGATATACCCCAAGGTAACCAGTAATCCAGAGGCTTTAGCCAATTAATAGACCAGTTAAAATAGACAGCTAAGCCAGGTATGTGTATTGAAGCTTATTCATATATAGCACTACATACTTCGATGCCCAAACTCTCTTAAAAATGTATAAACGGTTGCTGCCATAGAGCTATAACTAGACATTGGTGTGTGCTCATAGGCAATTTGTCGCGATCTAGATAATACGAATGTCGTGCCCTTGCTATGCTCCTGACATACTTTTGGATATATTTACTACCAGCAGGGATAGGTAATAGCCTCTGCTTTACTTCTCATGTCCGAAAACCCAACCCGTCTAGCCGTCTCATAAACCACAGCATGAACATACTTTCGCTGAGCCGCATCAATATAAGCTTGGCGACTGTTTGGATAGCTTTTCCCATTGGTATCTGCTAAAGCCAGTAAGTCACGTGCTGAGCTTGGTGGCCATTCTTCAAGTATAGAGCGCTGCTTAGCTTGTTGCCACTGTTTGGCCGTTGGTTGCATATGAATAATAACCTTTGTACACAGTACCGCTTTTTGAATAGGGTAGTCCGCCTTTTTAGCTTTATTGCCAAAGTTTAACTGACACTCACCAAACAGTCTGACTAATTCGTAAGTTAGTCGCCGAAGCTGCTGCATCTCGTTAGCTTAAATCAGTGAAGGCGTAATCCAGTCTTTTATAGGCAAAACATCATCTCGTATCACTGAATTAGAAAGAGAAGTTATACATGAAGAGCATTGCTCAAGCATATCATTAGGATTGCTTATACCTGACTTAGACGTTGCTTGTGCATTGTTTGAATTGTTCATGGAGTTGCCAACATCACTATCACTGTTTGCCATTTTACCCCACTGCGCGTCAGAATCCTTCTTACTCCTTTCATCTTTCGATTGTTAGTCGCTGTTTCTTTTTTGTTATTGAGGTACGAGCTGAATAATATCTCATCATTACTTTCAAAGAGCTAGATACTAAAAAATCAATTTAATAAACATTTTAGATTAATGTTTATCTTTTTCAGTTTATGGCAAATAGTCGATAAAACGGTGCGGTCTGACGGTTTGTTAATGGCTCTATTCGTAATCAATAAAGGCACTTTTAGACGCAATATACTCTCATAATCACCATTTGGCATCCATTGTGTTTTAAATCTTATAAATGAAGTCTCAGTTGGGATGTTGCTCCAATCAGTTGCCGCCTCTGCCATACTTTGTGTCATACCATCATAACTTGAATGGATTCAGCGAATATTTTTCTGGTGTAATGGAATCTCTGACCCAAATGAAACAGCATATCATTTGGTATCATAGGCGACACGATACGCCAACTGTAGCCCTTTGGTAATCACCCCGAAAAACAATAACACGTAAAAGTAGAAACTAACTGCTAAAATACCAGCAGGAGATTTCGACATGAAAAAATCAAGATTTACCGACACTCAGATTGTTAATATACTCAAACAAG
>NZ_CAJHBH010000066.1:0-7460 GCF_904846585.1 Psychrobacter sp. H7-1 | reverse complement strand
TCATAGTACGATTGGTTATGTGTCGCCTTTTGAGTTTGAGAGACGATACTATGATAGTCTTAATGAGTCAAACAAAGCTGCCTGACTCAAGTAATCCACTCTCCGATATACTCGGGGCGGTTCAGTATTCAGTATTCGTTCAGAATTTTTTGTAGGGTGCTGGTGTTGTGACTAGTAGACATTTGTTGACTCCATAAGCAGGCGAAAAACCTAATAATTATATGGTCTTATAATAGCAACTTTGATGGTTAAAAGTGAATTGTATCTTGTTGGACTTAAACGCCTATATATAACATCAGATGATACAGTATATGAGTAAAACCTGCCTAAACTGCCTAAAAAAGCTCTATCCCTTTAATATCAATAGATTAGATAAGTAAAATCTTTTGCCTATGACTGCCTAAACTGCCTATATGCCTGCCTAAATAGTATTGTTTAGGCAGTGTAGGCACGCATAGGCACCAGTACTTACCAAACAAAACCCCCACACCGTAAGGCATGAGGGTTATCTAGGCAATTTAGGCAATTTTTTAAGTTGTCTATAGATTTATATACTTACCTTAGTTAATAACTATATGTAAAAATCCTTAGATAATGCGTGAAACTTGAAAGATTTTACGTATTGATTTTCACTATTTTTTTATATAACTATTATATTTATCTGCTGATAACATATCATACTCTTACTAGCTCCATTAAGGGTTCAAAAGAATATAAAGTAGAGGTTCTGCCTGAACCTTCTTCCAAAACCTTTAGTATATTTTTCTCTTGTAATGTTTTACTTATACTTGACGCTGTAGAGGCAGGAATTCCGCTTTTATTTGTAAAACTACTATTTCTGAAAATAGGATAGGTAAAAATAAAATCCAAAGCAGTTAGAGACCACTTAGAGGACAATAATTCAGTAAAAACCCCCTTCATTTGTTCATAAAGTTGGCGTATTGTTTCTGCAATCTCCAAGTTGTAGGTAGCTTGATTTTTAACGGCATCCAAAAAGAACATACACCAATTATTCCAATTGCCAGTTTCTGATACCTCTCTCATTAAATCAATATAGATGTCTTTATTTTCTTCAAAGTAACCACTGATATAAAAGTGAGGTGCAGATATTGTCTTTGAACTCCATAGCATTAGAGTTATAAGCATCCGGCCAATACGACCATTACCATCCTGAAAAGGATGCAATGCTTCAAACTCTAAATGACTTACTGCTGTTTTAAGTAAAACTGGAGAATCATCATTATTTATATATTCAAACAGCCTATCTAACCCTTCATCCAGTTTTTCTGGTGAAATAGGTACAAATAAAATGCTTTTTTTATGACGATCTGCTAAGTAGTTTTGTTCTTTCTTAAACTCTCCTGGTGACTTCTGCGCTCCTCGGCCTCTTGAAAGTAGCTGTTCATGCATAGTTCTGAGCAAGGACTTACTTAAAGGATAACCATCACTCATCGCAGCTTGTACATTTTTTAGGGTTCTCTGATACAAGACTGTTTCAACAATATCACTACGTACCTGAGATGAGCTTCCATCATTATCACCATAATCAGCTTCATACTGCATAATCTCATCTAATGTACTAATCGTACCTTCCATTCGAGAAGAGATTACAGCTTCCTGGTTACGTAAAGGGGCTAATAGTATTTCACTATTATGAATATTCTTGAGCATTTGATCAAATCTTGAAATTGCATCTGTCGCCCCAAGCAGCGCATCCATTATCATTTTATAGTCTATTGACTCAGGTGGGAACTGCCCATAGTGATATTGAACAGCTTGTTCAGTACTGTAGCGCATCATAGCCTTCCCTTAACATTCAGGATAAATGTCACTTTATTAATGAGTATTATTATGAACTGGATTTAGACATCATACAAGTTTGTTTCTTGAAAAATCTAAAAAACTAGAAACAAACCGACTAGGCTCTCAAAACTAGAAACAAAGAAGGTCGCTTCTTAAAAAAGCTAAAAAACTAGAAACAAACTGACTAGGCTCTTAAAACTAGAAACAAAGAAGGTCGCTTCTTAAAAAAGCTAAAAAACTAGAAACAAACTGACTAGGCTCTCAAAACTAGAAACAAAGAAGGTCGCTTCTTAAAAATATCAATGATAAGAAGTAAGCTTATCTATATAAACTGCCAAACGTTCCAAAAAAACCCCCACACCGTAAGGCATGAGGGTCATCTAGGCAATTTAGGCACGTTTCGTTAGGTATATAATTTAGGGTTAATATAAATGACCTGCTTCTTACCTTCTGTTTCCTGTCTAATATGCCCTGCACTTTCTAGCAAATTTAACTCATTTAATAATAAGGCTTTGTTCTTTCGCATTGGTACAGGTGCGCCATTATAAACATAACTGTAATTTAGCTTGGATGGGTTCTTCCCCCTTGCTTTATCTACAAGCCAGCCACTGAGCTTTTCACTATCGTTCTGCTCTCTATTTGGGGTAGCATCAAGGTAGCGTAACCGTTCACTAGTAGAGTATTCCACCAACATAAACGCCCTATTAATATCATCAGTAGTTATGGTGTAACGCCCCTCAAAAAAAGCCATTAACGACGCTACACGGCTAGCATTCTCTGCCATACGACTGGCATAGGCTTTAAGGTATTCCAGAACCTTGCCTTTAGCCTGACGGTTCTCAATGGCTTGCATGCCATCATAAAAAGCTTGTTCTGCTTGTGCATCATGCCAGCGCACTTTAATACGCCCTTTCGAGTTAATACTAGGGTTATTCAATGGAGCAGGATCTAGCAATGTTCTACATTTATCCCAATAGGCGATAAGGTCAGTATCATCATAAGGGCTTTGTTGCCTGCGCTTGGAGTCATTCCATACCCTTTGGCCTTGTAAGCTATCAGGACAGGCAATCATAGCCCTAGCTAAGAAACCTTGGCCATTCATCATAGGGTCAGTTAAGGCCGCCTCTAATACAATGCGCTGTCCCATGAGCAATAATGTCATACGCACATCATAAGCCTGCGAGCGGGGGTTAGCGTGCTGGCTCTTTTGTGATCTAAGGCGGTTTACTGCACCATCACTATACAAGGTGGTTAAAGCAGATAACGCATTGCCAGCCGTATCACCTTTCATAGTATGGCCGTTAAAGAACTGCCCCGCTTCATCTGTTGACCAGCTAGCGTTATCCATTTCACCATTAATAAACTTATCAAGTATTGGCTCAATAGTAGCATCACCAAACATAGTTATAGGGTTATAAGGCCTTGGGTTATTGGCTAAATACTCCTTACGCTCTTTACCCTGCAATATCTCTTTTTCTGTTTCCCACTCGTTAAGCTGCTCTAAGTAGATTTGGTATTGCTCACGCTCATACGCTTTAATCTCATAATGGCTTAATCCCATAGCGACACTTTTACCACTACCACTTTCACCTTCAGTAACTAAATAAAGACTGGCTGGCATGTGCTTATGTCCCATAGGTGCATCAATAAAGCGCTGCCCTATATGAGCCAATGCACCTAATACACATTGACCAGCCATAGCCTTTGGCACCTGTGCATAGTAAGCGATTTTATCTACTACATTTTTTAATAACCCCCGCCATGCCTCCATAGGGTAAGGGGTTGGCGTGCTTGGGTCATTTGCTAAAGGCTCTGGATTGCCCCACGCTTCGGCTTGTAAGTCGGTTATGGTAGCTTCGGCCATGATGTCATCAAATGGCTTGCCCTGCTCCAACTCAAGCAATATATCAAAGGTAGTAATAACTGCCTTAACGTTATCACCTGCCAGCTTATCAAGTGTATGCTTCTTATCTACTGTGGTATTGATATAAACAGGCTGGGCTTTGGCAAAGTGTTTAATCATTGACTCAAATGACCAACTAATTAAATTAACTAATATGGTCGCTGGTTGGCCATTAATGACGTTTAAATGATGATATAGGCTGATACCATCATAAAGGCTATTAACCGCCCATAGCTGCCCATTTTTGTCCATATCTCCTATAACAAAGGCACAAGGTTGGCTTGTATCAGTAATAAGCGGCTTATTATTACTATTAGGCGTAATACTGGCAATGCTGGCAGGTTGGCCTTGGTTGTCAGTTAATACCAGCCCTATGGTGCCCGCTGTTGGTATGAACTCACCACCTATGCTAATATTACTATCAAGATATAGCAGTTTGCTATCAAGCCCCAATGTCTGATCTAAACTGTGTTCAAGGTCATATAAGCGGGTTAATACTGCATCATCTACCAGTGCTTGCCGTGTCGCTGGTTCGTATTCTATTAGCTTTGCGATTAAGCCCTTACTGTCATTAGTAGGGGCTTTTTGCTGCGTATAAGCTTTATTTGTTGCGGTAGTCATCTAATCCCCCTTGCCAGCCGTTTTATAGGCTGGCGTGTGTTTTGGCGTTTTTTAAAGTAGCGTTTGCGCTTAGCTTCTCGCTTGCTTGGCGTTGGTGGGTAATTGCGTGCTTTGTATATCACTTTAATACCCTCCATTTTTTGCGCTGCTCTACCGCCTTAGGGTCGATGTTAATAAAGCTTACTTGCTTAATGCTGATCTCAATATCAAGATTTAACGTCTTAATAAATTCCGCTACTGTTTCCGCTGTCCAATAGTCCAATATGCAATCTGTAAATTCAGGAATGATAGCTTCACCATTGCATAGCACGACATAGCGGCTGTTTGGGTCAAGACTCATTACTCACCCCCTACAATGCCAATACTTGTTTGGACTAGGAGCTTATTAAGCTTTGTTAGTAAGCTATCCATAATATTGACCCATGTTTCGCACGCCTCATAACTTAACCGTGTTAATGACACTTCTTGGGTAGTGGTTAGCTGTCTGTTAAAAATCATGTAAAGCAATTGCTTTAAATCTTCTAACGTTTCAGATACCCCCAAAACCTCGCAAGCGATGTTAGATAACTCAAAAGCACTAAGAACGATAACCTCATCGTCATCACCTTGTGTTAAATCTATTACCTTTCTGTTCAGGGGGCTTTGAGGAGTTGTTATTACATCCGGTGCCTTACTATTACCATACAGGCCAGCAATGTATTGGCGGTTTTCTGGGGTATCAATAAATAGACTTGGGGTATAGTCGTTTGTTTCTATATCGCCTATTTGTGCATCATCTGCTTGGATGAAATAACCGTTACTATCAAAAGCAATACTACTGTGGTGGGCGTGAATGCATAACAATTCAGTGTGATATTCGTATTTATGCAATATAAACCGCTTAGCGCCATAACCTAAAAACGGGCATAACACGGCATCACCTGCCTTAAATTTAGGGCAAGTGGTGTTCATGTGCACTGGTATGGTATTTGAGGAGGCGTTACGATTTGATGAGTTAGCCATGGTAACTATCTCCTGTTAGATTCTGAGTTAATGCCACGCTATAAACTGTAATCAATACAGATGATATAGGGTGACGGGTCTTACTCTCGGTTCTAACAGAAACCGCCCTGCATATTCGCCGTAAGGCTCTTTTATTTTGCAACGTCAACCCGTCATAGACGGTTTTACCCTGTGAAAGGTAATAAGGGGCTGTGTTTACTATATGCTTTGCTTGAGAGGCTAGGCAAATATTACACACAAAAAAAGCCAAAAGGTAACGGCTGGCTTGTCCGCTGTTAGATTTTGAGAGATCTTCATAATAACGTTTGTTATCATCTATCGCAATACTTTTATAGTCACTACTCGCTGGCGGATTTAATAGAAAATCAAAGATACATAGTACAAATTTTATCGGTTTACATCTGTTACTTGAAAAAAAAGTAGCCATGACTATACACCCTTCATACTATTTTTTAAGGGTTTTAATTGGCCATTCATATAGCCTGTATTAAGCCAGTAAAGCTTAAAGCGTTTACCGTCTACTTCCACTATTTCATCATCAATAGGTAGGCCTTTATTGCGTAAATCATGTATGCGCTGGGCTAAGCATGTGATGTTGTAAAGCTGGTATGCTTGCCAGGTAGAGATACTCTTACCTGCTAGCAAATGCGCCTTTATGGTCTCGCAATAGGTTCGTTTTGGGGTTTGCCGTTTCTGTGTCATATCATGCCCCCTGCTCTACATCAGACGCTTGCTGGACATTTTCTAACCACGCCAATACATCGGCATTTTTGAATAGTAAAATACCGTTAATTTCTAATGGTTTGGGGAACTTGCCAGCTTTCCACCATCTACGTAACGTTTGATGGTGTACGCCAATAAGGTTGGCTATAGGCTTGATACGGCTTTGGCCTTGAGGGTGTAGGGCTGTGACTTCTTGGGTTGGTTCTTGAATGTTTAGCATGTGCTAACTCCTATGTAATGCCAGTGATTGGCGTTATTAAGTGTTAGCAAGCTTATGATTATTTCATGATAGGTAAAATTCCCCGAACGCCGTGTTTATTGACATAAACGGGGATTTTGCGTGTTTAGGAATATTATTTTTTCATAGTTAGGGATATTTCACTAGGGGCATCTTTAGGTGTCTTGCCGCCTTTTTTTGCATAGTCAGGGGCAATATCTGATAGCCACCCTCTTATTGCTTTGTCATCAGGTAACAAGTCAGGTGCTACGCTGTGTATAACGTGCCTTACTTGCTGTACCATATCACCAGTTCTTATCGCTTTTGTAGTGTCCATACTCCATAGATAGCTGGCAAGTGCTTGGCCAGTAGCAATAACATAGGCTTTATTAGCATTATATTTAGCAATACCATTTAATTGTACGTCATCGGCTGGCATGGTGACTTGTTTAGATGTCTGTTGCTTGAGTGTGTTGTTTTCAGTAGTAAGCTTTTCTAGGTCATCTTTAAGACTATTAATAACCTGCTCATTCTTTATATCTAAATTGATATTATTAGTTTTTGATAGGCTGGATTGTGGGTTTTTAAGCTGTTGCTCAAGTTCTGCTATACGTCTTTTTAACTGTTCATTTTCGGCCTGTAACTGATTATCAGGCTGGTTTGGTAATAAGTCATCAGTTGCAGCTTGCTGGTGGATAGGCAGGACTATAGGGGTTTGCCGTCTTAGCATTTCATCAAAACTTTTACCCATTTCTTCACATAGGGCAATTAAGTTTATTTTACTGATTGTGGTTTCGGTTAGACTTATCTTTTCTTTTTTATTACCTACAAAATCGCTTTCTTCAAACATTGTTACGTTAAATAAGTTCTGGTCATTTGCAAGCGCCATAGTCTTAATTGACTCTAAATTACTTAAATACTTATCATAAAATTCATCTGGGTAGTCGTTATGTTCACGTAAATATGCTCTACTTTCATTTACTCCTATATCGCCAATATCTATACCCATAATTAAAGCAGTCAGCTGGGCAAGATTAAACGCATTAAGATAACTGGCAAAACAGGTGACCCCTGCCGTCAATCCCGTATATATAAACTTGGGAGATTTTGATTACGCAGCCTGACGATAATAATCAAACCACACCTGTCTTGGCGATTTATAGCCTAAACCCTTTTGAATCCTAGTCTGAT
>NZ_CAJHBH010000065.1:0-7487 GCF_904846585.1 Psychrobacter sp. H7-1 | reverse complement strand
TTACATAACCAATAGTCCCACGTACATCGAGCTCCTTCATGACTACGCTATGTACATTTACGGAAGCTGGGTGGCTCCAGATAGAGACAATCACAACCACACCAGTAGGTTTAGTAAGTTCAACCAGCGAGTCCAATACCTTATTGACGCTGGTGCATTCAAAAGCCACGTCCACACCGCGGTTATCCGTAAGCATCATGACTTCTTCAGTCAAATCTACTTCAGTCGGATCTAAAATGTAATCGGCAATCCCACTTTCTTTAGCCTTCTCTTTGCGCTTGGTACTCAATTCAGTGAGAATGACGGTAATGCCTTTGGCTTTTAAAACTGCCGCCAATAACAATCCAATCGGACCACCGCCACCGACCAAAGCAACATCACCTGCTTTGGCGCCACTGCGCACAAAAGCATGATAGCCAACGGCTAACGGTTCAATCAAGGCTGCTTGATCTAATGGTATTTTATTAGAGATAGGATGTACCCAGCGGCGCTTGACCGCAATTTTTTCAGACAAACCACCACCGCGACCACCAAGACCAATGAAGTTCATATCTTTTGATAAGTGATAATTCTCACCAGGCGCGGTAGAAACATCATCAGCGATAATATATGGTTCAACCACGACATGCTGACCGATCTCAATATCATCAACACCCTCACCAATAGCATAAACGACGCCTGAGAATTCATGACCCATAGTGATTGGGGCAGACTCTCCTGAGATTGGGTGAGGATGACCGCAAGGGGGAATAAAAATAGGACCTTCCATAAACTCATGCAAGTCGGTACCACAGATGCCACACCAAGCGACATCGATTCCAACGGTACCCGACTCTACAGTAGGCTCTGGAATATCTTCAATACGAATATCGCCTTTGTCATAAAAACGTGCCGCTTTCATATAAATCTCCTTTGATTGTCATTAAAAAAATATTGGATGGTGCATCAAAAATTATGCTGGCATCAAACGTAGCCATAATGGATGATTGTAAATATTTGGCTGAGCAGATAAAAAATAGGCATAGATGCCCTAACCTCAAAATCATTATCCACTGCCAAAGCAAGATTGCAACCGTGAGCTACACACATATAAGCCTAAGAGAACGATATCAGATTTATGGCATTAAAAGGGCATAACATGGCAGTCAATTTGTAGTAGAAGCTGTCAAAAAGATAACAGACAACAATCGTAACTTGAGTGCAACTGTTCAGCAGCTCGAAATAGAGATGCAAACGTTATCTAATTGGCACAATAAAGCTAATCAAGGCAAACTTGCAGGAACTGAGCAGTATGATCCTAATCTTATGGCAGCTATTCAGGAAATAAAGCAGCTCAAGCGGCAGCTTAAAGTAGCTGAAGAGAAACGAGAGATCCTAAAAAAGGCGACAGCGTACTTCGCAAAGCAAAGCTAATCAGGTACGCCTTTGTCAAAGACAACCAGCACTTCTTTAGCATCAGAGACCATCCCAGATTCTGTGTAACTGCCATTTAGATTATTAACGGCATTTGAAAAATATTAGCATTTAAGGTTTGCTATTCAACAATGAGGTGACATTTTGGTTTAGGTTCAACCATTGAGCTGTATCCTCACACCTATATCCTATTACTTTAATTATCGCTTCGTAATCTTCATCCAGTTTCCTGCTAAATATCGGCTCATGGTGCGCTATACGATTTCTTAACTTTCGAATTCTTCCTAAATCTTTATGCATTTCCCCTCTCAAAGTTTTTATTCCAATATTATTATCTGTATTGGGAAAAGTGCTTCTAAAATGAGGCAACCATAATCGGTCATCATGACGACTGGTAAGCATGTTTTGCCAGAATACAAAACTCAGTTCAGGTATTACTTTGTTCACATCGGATGATTTGTCTCTCGCATACTCTAAATTTCTTCTTGGATTGTCACCCTTCCTAGGATTAGGTAAAGTGTTCACAAAGCCATTATCCCAAGGCCATTGGTTACCGTGTAGTTTAAATAATACCTCTGAAACAGCATTTCTAATAGTAACCTCACAAATATGCAAACAAGGAAAGAACGCGCCCGATGTGTTTGCGTTCCACAGATACAATTCTAAGGCATCTTGAAGGTTGGAAGTTTCTCTTTCGTAAGTAGATAGTCTTGGTGGAGATATAGTCCCCTTAACTCTTTGCCCATTAACAGTTGAATTCATACTTAGAAAGCCTTATAATAAAATCGTGAGCTAGGGGTATCGTAGGTTAACACCTCCCCTCTAGACAGATGCGAAAACCCTGCCTTTGTGCAGGGTTTTCTTTTTTTGATTTTAGCAAATATTTCCTTATTGATTATCTTGCAAGCTCCTAAGGCGCTTATCAATCTTTAAAATCTTATCTTCTTGTTCAGCGAACGGGTAGACTGCGGTGTCCTCTAAAAGATCCTTCATATCATACTTTACTCTTGTAGATCTAAAGTCATTTAAAGCAGCTGACAAAGATAATCTAATCATACTCAGTTCATCTTCATTTATTTCTAAAGTAAATTTTTTCATACTAACTCCTATTATTAATATTTGGATAACTATTATCCGTCTTATTATTCGAGAGCCTCTCTTGATCTCTCAACTTTTCTATAACCTCAGCCATTAACTCCTTATCGCCTTTCCTTGTCAAGAAAGCTTCTAAGTTATCAACTGTATAAGATTTTAATCCATTGAGCTTACTGCCTTCTAACATGTCAATTAAGAATGCACCCAATAGTATTTTCTGTCGTGTCAGCTTCTTATCTAACTTCTGTTTCTCCCTATTTATCTTAAGTTCAAGCTCATTAATTTTTTGCTGTTCCTTTAAATCATTACCACCAAGCAAGCTCATAACTTTCTCCTAAACTACAATTTTTTCATTTTTCGACTATAGCAAAATAACCATATCCTAACAATCAGTTGTGATATAGTTAATTGACGGATGGTTGAGTCCCACTGACTAAGTGCGAGTTTTCGACTTTACAAATGTTTATCCCTATCGGTCAACCATTTATAAAATCAAAACATCGGCAGGGGCAAGCCCCCACACCCCCAACATTGCAAAAAGACGCAATGTTAAAAACCAAAAAGTAGAGCAGTAGAAAATGGCTATTTTTATCGCATCAACCAAATCCATATCTCGCAGTAGTGGACAAAGCGCCGTTGCTTCTGCGAGCTATCGTGCTGGTTGTGAATTGGAAGATAAGCGATACGGTAAGACGCATGATTACTCTAAACGCTCAGGCGTTATGAGTGCCGATATTATTTTACCGACAGCATTGGCTTCTGCTTATACTGATATTTCACGCAGTGATTTATGGAATAAGGCAGAGGCTGCCGAGAAGCGTAAAGATGCGCGTGTGGCTCGCGAATGGCTGGTGAACTTGCCGCATGAGTTAAGCGCAGAAGACCGAAAATCCATCGCGCACCAGTTCGCCCAAACGCTTGCGGATCGTTACGGCACGATTGCTGATTGCGCCATTCACAAGCCTACGCAAAGAGAGATTGAGCGAGGGGCTGATCCTCGCAACTTCCATGCTCATATCATGTTTACCACGCGCTGTGCTGAACTTGACGATAATAACGAGATTGTACTGACCGATAAGGCGACCATTGAGCTGTCAGATAATAAGCGACGTGAGCTTGGCTTTGAGCGCGTCAATGTTGAAATCAAAGAAGTACGGCAACTGTGGGAGCAGATCGCTAATGAAAAACTGGCCGAGTATGACCATGAGCTGATTGATTCGCGCAGCTATGCCGATCAAGGCAAAGACATTGAGCCGCAGCTTAAAATGGGTTCGGTGGCGACAAAACTAGAGCGTGACAAATACGAGAGTGAGCGAGAAAAAGCAGAACAAGCAAACAAGAAAGGTGAGGTTTACGAGATAGACGAAACACCGGCCACAATCAGAGGTGAGATTAACCTGATGATCAATGAGCGCAACCATCTAGTACGGACACGCGAACTTGCCGATCTGCGCGAAAAACAGTTATTTATCGTCCCAGCTGCCCCCACACCGAAGTATAAACCCAGTCAGGACAGTAATGATGAGCTGGAGCAAGCTGAATCAGTAGTTGAGCGCGTCAAACAGGTGCGTATTCAGCGCCAGATTGCTAAGGAAGCGGCTGAGGCGCTTGAAAAACGGCGTATTGCTCAGCAGCAGCGCGACATGGCCGACCAAAAGGAGCGTGAGCGCCTATTAGCGCAAGAAGAAGCGCGTCAAGCAAAGCTTGAGCAGCAACGCGCCAAAAGAGCAGACGAAGAAGCCGGCTTTAAGGCGCAACACGACCATATCTCGCATCAAGAGCTATCGAGTCAGCACAGGCTTCTAAAAATCATCGACCAAAAAAGCGACTTTGGCCAACACCTAAACACCCTCCTGCATCTTGATCAGCAAATGAGCGCATGGCAGCGCTACCGCAGTGAGCCGAGTACCACTGACCACCAAAAACAGCTTGCAGACCGTGAACAGCATGAAATTGGCAGCCACATTATCGGCCACAGCCAGCAGCTGCTTGATCACATCAAGTCTATAAGCGACCTATCGACAAGAAAAGCACACACCAAAACCTTAGAGCGCGTCTTTGATGACATCAAAGATCGACAACAAAGCGCCCTCAGCCCCGAACACCAGCGCCAAATGCGAACGGTAGCCACTGAAATCACCGGTTATAGCCGTGATATCAACCGCAGCCGAGGCATGAGTCCTGGCTTTTAAGCCCACAAGCAATACTAAACGACACTGACGGTCGCATAGAATCACCTCAGAGGCTTCTCAGGCATCCCACAGCGCCATTTTGATGCTAGGGTACCAATAACGTATAAACCACCCTAAAAACGCCCACAGCGCCATTTAGAGGCCAAATAGCATCACAATTAGCGACTAGGAACGATCCATGCCAGAAAAAGACCTCTCTATCCAAGAAAAAGACCTCTCTATTTCATTAGAAGACCTACTAATTACGCTTCAAACGTATACCAAAAAAATAGATAAGCAGCTGATTGACAGCTCAAACTTAAACCACGCGCATTTTAAACAAGCGCAAGATATTGCTAATTGGGCAAAGGAACTGACCTCACTGTTAAAAACCTATCAAAACAAAGAAACCTTACTGCAAACTGAATTTGTTGAAGCCATTAACAAAGAGATTGCAACCGTCTTTAAAAACAATGAAGACAACTATCACAAGCGTATTGATGAAGGCTTCACTAAGCACATCACTGATGCGAGTGATACGTTCTTAAAAACAACAAAGCTGCTTAATAAAGACTTAGTGAAGATACAGACCTCTGTTACCAGTGTTGCTAGTAACCTTGACGATACTAAAGACAAGATAGCTGAGCTAAATGTAGATGCCTCCAAGCAGATGCTGGATAACGTTAAACGAGAGTTTGGCCGTCAATTAATACTAACTTTGGTCGTTATGGTTGTTGTGGTATTAGCATTAGCCTCTGGAGCAGCTTGGCTGTTTATTCCTAGCAAAAGCGAGATAGCAAAACGTCAAGATGATTATCAATATCTGGAAAAGGCTGGTGTGGCTCATAACATTGTCAAAATAAGTGGACAAGATGGTCACTATGCGAGGATTGACCCCAAAGACTGTTTTGAAGATGAGAAGAGTTCGTTCTATAGCAAATCAAAGCTATGCAAATTTAAGTAACTTACTTCCTAAATCAACCATTAAAAATAACCCTTTGTTTTTTAAGCTTATCCACAACCAAAAATGCTTTTAATGCTTTTAAATGCTTTTAAATGCTTTTAAGCTCGCTACAGGCCTTGCGGTATAAGGGATGTAAGACCAATAAGGTGACGTTTAGTTACCAATAAGGTGACGTTTAGTTACCAATAAGGTGACGTTTAGTTACCAATAAGGTGACGTTTAGTTACCATTATGAGACAAGTTTTTCTTTGTCTTTTAAACGACGTTTACTTACCATTATGAGACTCTTGTATATTTGTCACTAAAGTGACTTGTAATAATAAGTCACTTAATATAAGGTAGGGTTTAAACATACTAGGATAAAGCCAATGAATAAGAAGCAAGACTTAGTAGTAAAGACTAATCAGTTAAATCAAGCATTACAAACATTATCGTTATCTGAGGTTCGAATTATTCAACTAGCTATAGTCGATGCTAGAGAAACTGCTACGGGATTAAGCACTGATAAACCTTTACGTATCGATGCCTCTCGTTACGCAGAAGCCTTTGGCACTTCACGACAGAATGCCTATGCTCGAATGAAGGAAGCAGAAGAAACCTTGTTTAATAGACGTTTTACCTATCAGGATATTAATGGTAAGCCAATCAAAAGCCGCTGGTTACAGCAAGTTCAATACCATGATGGTGAGGGCGCAATAGATCTAGTTTTTACGCTTGCCGTAGTAGAAGGGATTAGCCGTATTGATGGGCTGGAGCAGTTTTTCACTTCCTATTTGTTAGAGCAAACTACACAATTTGATAGTGTTTATTCAGTGCGCCTCTATGAGTTACTTACCCAATGGCGCGCCGCCAAAAAAACGCCTTGTTTTGAATTAGGGGTCTTTCGACAACAAATGGGGCTAGGTGTGAATGAATATAAAAGAATGAATGACTTTAAGAAGCGAGTGTTGGACTTGGCCATTAATGAAATTAATGAGAAGTCCGATCTGAAAGTAAAATATGATAACGTAAAGAAAGGCCGCAGTATTACAGGCTTTAAATTTGTAGTTCATGAGAAGAAAAAACCCAAAACTGGACAGGTAGCTGAAGCTCGCGATGTTGACAACGGTGATATGTTCACTATTGATGGGTTGTCTGATAAGCAGCTGTGGCGTATCAGTCGGCATAAAGAGTTTATAAGTACATATAGCGGTCTTGCTAAAGGCGACGCTGGTAAGAGCTGGTCAGCATACAGCGACTTTATAGTCGGTGAGATCAAGAAGGACGCTTCTAAATTCAGTAAAAAACGCCCTATACGTGAGTATTTAGATGGGAATGAAGAGGAATACGATTTCTCAAAATAGCGAGAGAAACTGACCACCTAGAACAGTCTGTTATAAGCGGTTCTCTTATAGTGGTCTGTTTTAGGTAGTCTGTTAATAGGTTTTTGTGGCTTTTACGTCGGTTCCGCTAGGGTATACCCTAAAAAACTTCCGCCAGTTGTCTGATTAAAATCTCCCAAGTTTAAGTGTACGGGATTGACAGCAGGGATCAGTGTGTCTAAGGCTTCCTAGGTAGATTTGGGCAACTTGAGGTTTGGTAAATTCTAACGTACGGATTAAAACCACCTAGCTAGCCGGATATCCCTTGCCTTACTATTTACAGGTTCGGGTTCACAATAATTTTCACTGCTGATTCATTGTTGTGAATTAAAGTCTCAAAGCCTTTAGCAATCAAGTCATCCAATTTGATACGTTGAGTAATAAAGGGCTCAAGGTTCACTAAGCCATCTTCGACCAATTTGATGGTTTCTTGATGATTGTTTACATAACCAATAGTCCCACGTACATCGAGCTCCTTCATGA
>NZ_CAJHBH010000064.1:0-7988 GCF_904846585.1 Psychrobacter sp. H7-1 | reverse complement strand
ATATCTTCTTAACGGCTTCAGCTTTAAATTCTGTGCTATAGGTTCTTATTTTCTTGACCATGATAAGCTCCGATTAATATGCTTAGTTTACCAAGTTTACTTGTACGGTTTCTTCAGCATAGCTCAAGATATTGCTGTTAAAATATTTGTTTTAGCCCAGTTACGAGCTATAGATCATGGCATAGAACGCATTACTGTCCCTTTACTGCAAACTACTTACGATGAAGACCTTAGACCTATTCATCCTATGATCGACGCCCTACGATCTGGACGAGCTGATAAAATTGCTCAGTTCTCAGATCTGGTGATACCCGATATTGATAAAAAGCTCCTAACGCTTCAATCACAATTACAGCAAAGAGGGGCTGAGTTTGATGAGTTTTCTGAGTATCAGGGACATGAGATGAGTATCAGATTACACCGCATGTTAGTTGATATTGGTCAGGAATCTCCCCTATTAGTGCCTACGGTCAAAAAGGTCATTCAAAAATTACCGAATGCATCTATATCTGATTTGATCGTTGTAGTGCTAGAATGGTTGAAAGATGAAAAGATTGATGAGTCCATTTCAACAAAAAAAATAAAACCCCGTAGCTCGAAAGCTAAAGCTAGTCTTCTGAAACAAAAAGACTGGCATACCTTGGACAATGAAGATTTACGCTTTCAGTTCAGCCAAAAGAACAAAGAAGAGATGTTGTATGATCATTTAAAAACGTCCACTAATCTTATTTTTGATATAAATGATTGGCTACCTAAGGTAAGTTGACGTGCTAAATTTCCCCATCCCTTACCCTGATGAACTTATCTATAGCACAGTAGCTCGCTCAAAAGTAAGATCAGGAATCACCAGCCCAAAACAACTGCTCGATGATATTTTTGGAGATAGAAAGGTAGTAGCAACTGTTGATATACCGTGCCATTTATCTAAAATCACTAAACACTACCCTACCGGTCTATATGATGTTAATACATTAGCCTATAAACATACTTTGTTCCCCTTGTACGCCCCTTTTATTCCTGAAGAGCGCAGACAGAAATGTATGTATTGGATGGGTGAGCAGTCGCAAGGAGCTATTCATCTTGCCATTGGTAAAAATGCTTCGCGATTACCGCCGATTAAATTTTTAAGGTTTTGCCCTGGATGTTTTGATGAACAGCTGGCTAATCATGGAGAGTGGTACTGGTCAAGACTATGGCAAATTCAAGGATTAACTTGTTGCCTAAAACATGGAACGTTATTAAATTCTTCTCACGAGTATAGATCAGTATCTCGCCATGACTTTATCGCTCCTGATCCGCACAACTGTAAACCTAATATTCAAATATCGTCTAGTGCAGATGATATATTCATTGCACAAAAGATAAATGAGCTTTTTCATTTGCCGAGCCAGACTTCACCTAGCTATGTGCAATGGAGTGATTTTTATAAAAAGCTTGCTTTAGACAGTGGCTGTCTTAGAGGTTCAAAGCATATCTATTATGACCAAATTGTTGATAAAATAAAAAACAGATGGTCTGACAGTTTACTTAAACAATATAGTCTAAATCACTTAGAAACAGAGACAAGCTGGCTTCGTGGTATATTCCGTAAGCATAGAAAATCATTCAGCTACTTAGAACATATTATCGTTATTGAAGCTCTAATAAGTAATTATTGGTCATTCCCAGAAATAATAAGGTTAGTAAAATCTCAAAAACCTGAAAAGCCTAAAACTGAAATTGAAGCAACATTACCTGAGCATATTGATTCCACCATCCTCCTTTCTAAGCGTGATCTTTGGATACAACTCCTAAGAGAACAAAAAAGTATAAAAAGTGCTCGTTCGGTCGATCGAGCACTTTATGCGTGGTTATATCGTAATGATAAAGCATGGTTGATGCATACTAATAAAAAGAATCATAAGTACCATATTCCTGAAGGAACAAAAATCAACTGGAATCAGCGTGATATTAAAACAGTACGTTTGTTAGTTGAAAAAAATAAAGCAATAATTTGGGATATGCAAACACCGCGTAGATCAAAAAAATGGTGGATGCAGCAAACCAACTCCATTGCTACAGTCGAAAAAAACTTAGATAAACTACCACTCGTAGCGGCTTTCTTGGGCCGGTATAGTGAAGATGTGAGCGACTATCAGATTAGACGTGTAAGTCGTGTACTGATCAAAAGTATTGGTAAAAAAGAAGTTCTTTCACGTTGGGTAGTATTACGACAAGCAAAGTTAAGTGAACAGAGAATGACATCTGTGACTGATAGATTTTTAGAGGTGGCTAATAATATTACCATCAAGGAAATAGCTAAGGTAAGTTTATGAAAATTAGGAGTTTTCCGAAAAATGTGCAGATAAGATACATTGGTAAAATTTTTAAGCACAATCATTTGAAGTCGTGGAATGTAGAATTATGCGTAAGAGACGGTGAAACAAATCTTCTAAAACATACTAGGCTATCGAACTTACCAGCTCTCGCAAAAAGAAGGTATATAAATCCTAACGATGGTCAGGCCCGTAAAGGCGGCTATTCAATGAACTTAGATGGCATATCGACTTCAAGCTGGAAAAAAGGTTTCGACTCAGAAAGTGGTGGTAACACCTTTGTATTCGACTATCACAGTCATCATTCTCCTAGTATGAAAGTTCATATACCTCAAATAGAAATTGCAAGAATTCTATTTTTTCATAACACTTATCTCGCTCGAAACTGTGTTGATAACGGTATATTAAGCCGAGAGTTCTGGATTAAAAGAAAAGCAGATAACTCCATACTAATAAATATACTCCCTATTTGTACTCTGCCACTGAAAACCTTCGATAGTGAAGGCGCGCGACGCTTATTAGCATGGGTTTTATTAGATGATAACGCCCGTACTTCATATGAGAGTATTGCTAGATTATATAATGCAGAAGTCCTAGACAAAGATGGCAGCAAAACCTGGATTTTTCATTTTCAACCACCTCAACTTGATAACCTAACACTAGAGACTAGGGGTTGGTTTGATGATAAAACTAATAATTATTACGTCCATGAGATTATAGGTATTAGTAACATTCAATCCTCTTTATCTGAAAAAGTGTATTTTTATAGCGATAAGTTCAAAGTCGGTGCACAACCAGGCAATAAAGGCGGTAGTGCGGGAAGACCTGATCTTACTGAGAGTGATTCTATTGACGACCAACATGATGCAAACATTGATACTAAAGTAAAAAAATTAGATATTCCAAAAACCTCTTTTAGTTTTATAAGCCCTATTGAGACTCGGAAAATCGCGAAAAGAAGGTCCAAAGGAAGAGTTAACACAGATATTGATTCTAATGATGAGTTTGTAGTGTTAGATCTAAGTACTGATGAGGCTACAATCGACGGTACAGCTTGCCAAGCTAACTTTTCGGGCCTAGATGACCAAAGTGATGAACTGCAGCTGTATATGCAAAGATTTGAAGCTTTTAAGATGCTTATCGAGAGACTATCTGAGGAAAAGGAAATTTACTATGATGAAAACTTACATTTTTTACCAGCTGTTGGTC
The DNA here is from genome assembly GCF_904846585.1 of Psychrobacter sp. H7-1. Taxonomy (NCBI): domain Bacteria; kingdom Pseudomonadati; phylum Pseudomonadota; class Gammaproteobacteria; order Moraxellales; family Moraxellaceae; genus Psychrobacter; species Psychrobacter sp. H7-1. The sequence goes on along the minus strand of NZ_CAJHBH010000064.1, from coordinate 4,464 downwards.
GATCGAGATTACATAGAACGACAGACGGTAATAATCGATCTTTGCTTGAACTACAACTAAAGACCAAAACAGCTTATTTTATCATTTTAGAAATCGATATGAATGATACTGATAGAATGCTGTCAACACTAATAATTAAAGTAAAAGATTTTGAACGATGGGATCGGCAACTTGAGAAAACATTACAGTTGATAGTTCAACGTTCAATTAATTGGCCTACCGATGTCTATCTAAACAAATTTGGAGTAGTAAAGAGAATGAAGCACCCATCATTCTCATTTAAATCAACTGAAACCAATATCGAATTTGACGGATGGTTAAACCGACTAACCAGTATTTTAGAAATTTGATCTCCGTTTAAATAAAAAATTGCTATGGTCCAGTTATTATCAACGAATCAAGCATTGTAATACCCACTTTTTAACCTGTTCCTCTTTTATTTCTATAGGATTCTTATCATGACAAGTACCCAACAACGAGCCGAACTACACCGCCAAATCTGGCAAATTGCAAACGAGGTTCGTGGCTCAGTCGATGGCTGGGACTTTAAGCAATATGTACTGGGTACTTTGTTTTACCGTTTTATCAGTGAGAACTTTTCCAGTTATATCGAAGGGGGTGATGAGAGCGTCAATTATCCCCCTATGGCAGGATAGTTGTCACCCCTAAAGAATAATCCAAATGGGGGCATCAAGGACACATCATGCCACGTTATAGTGACGAACGTAAACAAGCCATACTCAGCAAACTACAACCCCCAAGCAACATGAGCGTTGCTGCAGTATCAAGAAGTGAAGGCATCGGCTTACAGACCCTGTATAATTGGCGCAATCACGCCAGAGAACAAGGTCAGCCCATGCCCACCAACCACCATACCCCAGATAACTGGACCAGTGACACCAAACTTGCCACCGTTATTGAGACTGCCGCCCTAAGCGAAAGCGAGCTTAGTGAATACTGCCGCAACAAAGGCCTCTATGTCGAACAAATCAAAGCTTGGCGAGCCTCTGCCCTACAAGGCTTTAGTAGCAGCAAACAGCAAAGCCTCAAAGACAAGCGTCAACAACAAACAGACCGCAAGCAGATTAAGCAACTCACCCGAGAGCTTGCCCGAAAAGAAAAAGCCCTAGCTGAAACTGCCGCCTTATTGGTACTGCGAAAAAAGTTGGATGCGTTTTGGCAAGAGCACGAGGACGACTGACCTCACTTTCAGAGCGCAAGCAGTACATCAACTGGATCCAAGAAGCCAATGGATCAGGGGCAAGACTCACTCTGGCCTGTTGTGAGGTTGGCATCAGCATACGCACCTACAGGCGCTGGTATAAAGCGGGTCAAGTGAGTGCTGACCTGCGTCCTGATGCCGTGCGCCAAGCCCCGAGGAACAAACTGACGCAAGCTGAGCAAGCTGTCATTATAGCCGTCTGCAATCAGCCTCGCTTTGCCAGTCTGCCGCCCACCCAAATCGTACCCACCTTACTTGTATTTCAGAATAGCTATGGTCACCTTTTAAGAGACTTGCGATGATTTGCTGCTTCTCAGTACCGCGTGCAAAACCTTGTATCTGACGACTATAGTGGTCTTCATAGTGAACCACCCCAGGATTGTCGTAAACTTAGCGTCTTATGAGGATGTACTAAGTGCTAACTTCGAAATAATTGAAATGCTTATGCTAAATGATGACAAGAAAAGCCTAACCAATTTAACGAAGAACCAGATATTAAAAACCTTGTCTGTATGACAAACAAAAACAATACCTCTGGGAGTTGACTCCCAGAGGTATTGTTTTGTTTAGTCCTTCGCTATGATTCTGGTAAAATCTTTAGGTACCGTCATAATCAATTGGCACAAGTACTTTAAATCGCTTTAGGAGTGTCACCGTGTGTCTAAGGTTTCCTAGGTAAATTTGGGCAACTTGAGGTTTGGTTAATTCTAACGTGCGGATTAAAACCACCTAGCTAGCCAGATATCCCCTTGCCTTACTGTTTACAGGTTTGGGTTCACAATAATTTTCACTGCTGATTCATTGTTGTGAATTAAAGTCTCAAAGCCTTTAGCAATCAAATCATCCAATTTGATACGTTGAGTAATAAAGGGCTCAAGGTTCACTAAGCCATCTTCGACCAATTTGATGGTTTCTTGATGATTGTTTACATAACCAATAGTCCCACGTACATCGAGCTCCTTCATGACTACGCTATGTACATTTACGGAAGCTGGGTGGCTCCAGATAGAGACAATCACAACCACACCAGTAGGTTTAGTAAGTTCAACCAGTGAGTCCAATACCTTATTGACGCTGGTGCATTCAAAGGCCACGTCCACACCGCGGTTATCCTTAAGCTTCATGACTTCTTCAGGCAAATCTATTTCAGTCGGATCTAAAATGTAATCGGCAACCTCACTTTCTTTAGCCTTCTCTTTGCGCTTGGCACTCAATTCAGTGAGAATGACGGTAATACCTTTGGCTTTTAAAACGGCAGCCAATAACAATCCAATCGGACCACCACCACCGACCAAAGCGACATCACCTGCTTTGGCACCACTGCGCACAAAAGCATGATAGCCAACGGCTAACGGTTCAATCAAGGCTGCTTGATCTAATGGGATTTTATTAGAGATAGGATGTACCCAGCGACGCTTGACCGCAATTTTTTCAGACAAACCACCACCGCGACCACCAAGACCAATGAAGTTCATATCTTTTGATAAGTGATAATTCTCACCAGGCGCGGTAGACACATCATCGGCAATAATATATGGTTCAACCACGACATGCTGACCAACCTCAATATCATCAACACCCTCACCGATAGCATAAACGACCCCTGAGAATTCATGACCCATAGTGATTGGGGCAGACTCTCCTGAGATGGGGTGAGGATGACCGCAAGGGGGGATAAAAATAGGACCTTCCATAAACTCATGCAAGTCAGTACCACAGATGCCACACCAAGCGACATCGATTCCAACGGTACCCGACTCTACAGTAGGCTCTGGAATATCTTCAATACGAATATCGCCTTTGTCATAAAAACGTGCCGCTTTCATATAAATCTCCTTTGATTGTCATTAGAAAAAAATATTGGATGGTGCATCAAAAATTATGCTGGCATCAAACGTAGCCATAATAGATGATTGTAAATATTTGGCTGAGCAGATACAACGTAGGCCTAGATGCCCTAACCTCAAAATCATTATCCACTGCCAAAGCACGATTGCAACCGTGAGCTACACACATATAAGCCTAAAAGAACGATATCAGATTTATGGCATTAAAAGGGCATAACATGGCAGTCAATTTGTAGCAGAAGCTGTCAGAAAGATAGCAGACAACAATCGTAACTTGAGCGCAACTGTTCAGCAGCTCGGAATAGAGATGCAAACGTTATCTAATTGGCAGAGTAAAGCGAATAAAGGCAATCTCAAAGGCTGTGAGCAATATGACCTACAATTATCAACTGGTGTATGATGTCAATTCCGTAGAAATGAGGTGAGCTCTATCTCATAGCTGGTACTGCACCCAGAAGAGTCAGGTTTGTTCAGCATGCCCTTTGCTATCAAGTCATTGAACCAACCCGACTTTATCGGAGGTTAATTTACCTGAGTCAGGCAGAAATTACTAACAAGGTAGGATTGAGTCTCCGACAATCCTGGGGCGGTTCAGTCCTGCCAAATACGTTTGATTTCACTGATATAATAGTCGTCATGCTGACTGCGCAGTGAACGCTTTTCAGGGCAGCACTCCATGTCTTTAGCACGGTAATAGGTTGACGGGGCAATCGGTAGTACTCTACAGATGGCTAGGGCCCCGTATTCTAGCTTGTTATTATCAATAAATTTGACCATTACTTGAGTGGACGGTCGAGCTCCGCCTGGGCGAAAAAAGCGGCAGCCTTGCGTATAATTTCATTGGCTTGCTTTAGTTCTTTGTTCTCACGTTCAAGATCTTTGATACGCTGCTCTTGGCTTTGAGCTTGTAATGATGCAGGGATAGTTTGGTCTATGTGCTTTTTATGCCATGATCGCAGGGTCTCAGGCGTGCAGCCAATCTTAGGAGCAATGGCTTGAATGGCTGATCATGTAGAGGGATAGTCGCTTAATGCTTCAATCAGCATGCGAACGGCTCTTTCTTTAATTTCGGGAGTGTAGTTTCGTGTTTTCATTGTCGTATTCTCTCAGAATATTAAGTCTCCGACAATCCCGGGGTGGTTCAAAACCTCTTATTAGGTGTCCTAAATTAGTTGACCACTACAAGCATAGCTCACCTAAGCCTAAAGTCATGAGTGCGCTTGGTAGAAAGTGATTTATTAGCGAATAGAAAAAGGCTCCCAAAAGGGTAATGCCAGTCAGTTAACGCTGACTGGTATTTTTTTTGGGATATTTTTGTGGTTTACCCTTAACTACCCTCGGGCAAGATCGCTTTCTACGTTCAGGAATAACAAACAATTTCCCTTCCTCTAAAAG
>NZ_CAJHBH010000063.1:0-8452 GCF_904846585.1 Psychrobacter sp. H7-1 | reverse complement strand
ATATCTTCTTAACGGCTTCAGCTTTAAATTCTGTGCTATAGGTTCTTATTTTCTTGACCATGATAAGCTCCGATTAATATGCTTAGTTTACCAAGTTTACTTGTACGGTTTCTTCAGCATAGCTCATATTGCCTCAAACACCATATATATCAATAAACACATAGCTTACTCCCTTTCTTTCCCCTATAGTATAATCATCCCCAACCTTCAGTTGGGGATAATTTAGTGCTAAAACTATTATTATATAAGGTTTTACTAATAATATTAGCGAATACTAGTGTCCATGACAGTGTCCAACAATACTCCTTGCGGCTTTCCTTAACTTGGAATACCTACTAAAAGATTACTCTGGACCTCAGCATATAGATATCAGATCAATAATCATAACTCATCTATCTTAGATAAATTAAGGATACACATCATGACTATCAATAATGCAAACGATATCAATAAGCTTGAATCCCGAGACAAGGATTATTCGGTCAGTGTCTCAGGTGTGGCTGGTTTAAGCCTGCGCATTTATCCAAATGGTAAAAAGGAATACTACTTGCGATATTCCCATCCACATATCGAGGGCAAACGCCCTAGGATGATGTTGGGTAAGATTGAGGATGTCAGTCTCCATGAGATTAAGTATAAAGCAGACACCATTCTTGATATGGTTGCCAAAGGTTCTGACCCTAAAGCTATCCAGCAAAAAGAGCAAACCAATAAATATACTCACCTAAAAAATGCACCATTTTCTGAGATTGCCCAAGCATGGCGAGAACACAAAACAGCAGGTCGCGATCAAAGTAAATCTAAAAAACCATCATACAGTGAGTCAACCCTTAAGTTCTGGGATTTATGTTTAGGATATATGTGCCAAGAAATTGGTGATTTAAGAATGGACGATATCACCAGTGAGATGATACTGAGTGTGTGCGAGTCGATTCAAAACAATGAAAATCAAGCGACTTTCGTTGGTGCGAGTACTCGTTTATATACTGAAAAAGTCTTTTCGTTTGCTGTTGCTCGAGGGTTGTGCGATAGAAATGTGGCGATTGATACCCGAGGTGAGCTTGCACCTGCCAGCTCAGGCAATCACTTACCAGCCATTACCAAACCAGAGCAATTCGCAACTCTCTTAAAAGATATGTCCAACTTTAAAGGCGCAAGTAAGATTACACTAGAGGCTATGAACCTACTGCCGTATGTATTTGTACGTAGTATCGATCTGCGCTCAATGCGTTGGGATGACATCGATTGGGATAATAATACATGGGCGTTCTCCCCGACTAAAGGCGAAGGTCGTGATGATATGGTCTCGCACTTAATTGTTCCTTTAGCCACACAAGTAATTGCGCGATTACGAAATATTCAATCAATTACTGGGCATAAGAAACATGTATTTGCGTCGATGCGCGGTTCAAGCAATGCTTATATCAGTAAAGCGACGTTGGTACAGATGTTCCACCGGCTTGGATACAAAGACGTGCAGTGTACTCATGGCTTCCGAGCATCGGCTAAAACCTTACTAATGGAACAACCTGAACTGCGCTACTCAGACATCGTGACTGAACTACAATTAGGCCATCGAATAAAAGATACGCACGGCGGCGCTTATAATAGGCTTGATGAAATCGATACTAGGGTACAGATGATGCAGGACTGGGCAGATTATATAGACAAGCTACGAAATTCAAAGTAAAAATCATTTTTGGCTGACTATATCGCACAACGATAATTGCTTTTTTTAAAATCCTGTTTGCTACAGATTTCATTACAATAATCAAGAGGTTAATTGTTTCTATCACCTAAAAAATTGAGCAATATCATTGCTTTGTAGTAAGAGCTAAGATAGCATTTGACTGTAGGGAATATCTTAATAAAAGTTCATATATTTGCAGGTTTACATGTCAATACTAAAAATAAAATCTATTACATTAAACAACTCCAATCGGCTTAGTTTTTTGTTTGATAATACTACTAGACTTCCCTGTTTATACCCTATGCTATATATCAATAGCTCATTGAAATTTAAAAGTGACTCAACACAACAAGCTTATTTACAAGGTATCAAGCAATGGTATGATTTTTGGCGAGAAAAATATGATCAGTCATTCTGCAAATATTTCAGAGAGCATAAATCTAATCCAGAATTGATGATTAAAGAAATAGATAGCTTTATATTATATTTGGAAAGTATGAAGGTAGTTGACCAGAAACTAATTAGATTAGGAAGTAATCCTTCAATTAATTATAATACACTTGCACATCGTTTGCGGGCTATCCTTAGCTATTTAAACTATTTGCTAGATACCTTCAGTCAAATATATGGTAAATCTATAAGTCCTGAAATTGCTAGATACAAGTCTGTAATCTATCAAAAGTATGATCTTGTCAAAAACTTATCCTCTAATCATCACAAAGCTCATAAGAATGGAACGAACTTCAAAAGCCTCACAGAGGAAATGCAAAAAGCTTTATATTCTATTATGTCACCTAAAGCACTAGAACCATTATTTAAAAGTAAGGAAGCTCAATTAAGAAACTTTCTCATTGTACGTTTGCTTTTGAACTATGGCCTGAGGACTGGAGAGCTACTACTCTTAACTCTTGGTTCAATTAAACCCGACTTGAAAACACATAACACCTACCTGAACCGCCCCGGGATTGTCGGAGGCTCAACATTCTGAGAGAATACGACAATGAAAAGACAAACCTACACTCCTGAGATTAAAGAACGCGCCGTTCGCATGCTGATTGAAGCGTCGAGCGACTATCCTTCTACATAGTCAGCCATTCAAGCCATAGCGTCAAAGATTGGCTGTACGCCTGAGACACTGCGATCCTGGCATAAAAAGCACATAGACCAAACCATTCCCGCCTCAGTGCAGGCTCAAAGTGACAAAGAGCGTATCAAAGAGCTTGAACGCGAGAACAAAGAGCTCAAGCAAGCCAATGAGATTATACGTAAGGCTGCTGCTTTTTTCGCCCAGGCGGAGCTCGACCGTCCACCCAGATAATGGTTCAGTTTATTGATTACTATAGAGGTAGTTATGGGATCGAGCTGATTTGTAGAGTACTACCGATTGCCCCGTCAACCTATCACCGTACTAAAGACCTAGAGTGCCGCCCTGAAAGGCGTTCACTACGCAGTCAGCATGACGACTACTATCTCAGCGAGATTAAACGCATCTGGCAGGACAGCAAATGCCGCTATGGTGCTCGCAAAGTCTGGCGGCAGATGAAGGCAGATGGCATTTATATCGCACGCTGCACCGTAGAGCGCTTAATGAGACAGCACGGCTTACAAGGTGTCTGGCGCGGTAAGGGTAAGATTACCACCAACAGCCGTGACGACCAAAAGCGCGCTGATGACTTGGTCAATCGTAACTTTAATGCCCATCGTCTTAATCAGCTGTGGGTGGCGGACTTTACCTATATCAAGACACTGAGTGGCTGGGTCTATACCGCTTTTATCATTGATGTGTTTGCCCGTGCTATTGTGGGCTGGGAGGTTTCTAATCGTATGAACACGGATATGGTGATGGCAGCACTCAATCAAGCAATAGCAGATAGAAACAACCCTAAGGATGTGATTCATCATAGCGATCGCGGGGTTCAGTACTTATCCATTCGCTACACTGATAAAATGGCTGACTCAGGCCTTATAGCCTCTGTGGGCACGACGGGTGATTCATACGATAATGCTTTAGCTGAGACGGTCAATGGGCTGTACAAGTCTGAGGTAATTGACTATTTAAAGGAAGACTGGACTGGCATTAACGATGTTGAATTAGCCACGCTTGAGTGGGTGGACTGGTTCAACAAGAAGCGTCTACATAGCACAATTGGTTACGTGCCACCTTTTGAGTTTGAAAAGCGGTATTATGATAGTTTAATCCTGTCAGGCATCGCTGCCTGACTCAAGTAAATCACTCTCCGATATAGTCGGGGCGGTTCACAAATTCCTAAATACGATCTAAGTATAGCTTATTCTGAAATATCTATGCTAATTGATGACACGCCCTAGATCTGACGTTTTTATTTTGGTCAGTCTTTGTTGGGTATACTCAATGAAATCAGACAAACAGCCTTACTGAACATTTTTCGATACAGTACAGTTATAAAGTTCAATGCTAGGTACATATAATCATTTAGGGCGAGTCATCAATTAGCACATTAATGCATTTAGTGGCCTTAAAATGGCTAAATTTTGCTAAACATTTTCAGTAATCTTGTCTATCTACCATTTTTCTCATTTTAAGCCTCACAATCTAATTGATGACACGCCCTAGTGTTCATGATCTAACGTTTACAGTGAGCGAAGAGGTGATGCTGGTTGATAATGTAGTTGGGGAATAAGTGTTTAGCTCATGTGAGTACCTGTCACTCTTGTTTTTACCTGCATGATTAATGATAAGCCATAAAGGATGATGGCTAAGGCTAAAAAAATCAAAGCCAAAGGTAAAAACAAGCTTTCTTGGAGCACGCCATCAGCACCAATGTCACCGTAAAATAAGCTCTCCATCAGTCCAGACAGTGCAGCGAGGGTCAGCATAATTGAACCACTGATAAATAATTTAGATGTCATGAAATCTCCGTTAGATGAGAATTAGCAATAATAATTTATCTTTATTCAAAAGTTATTGCAGTATAGTTATTGCTGAATGACGCAAATATGATGGTTTCCTGGATTCTGACCACCGCCCAGATCCAAACAAATATCATTGTAATAGAATTCATGGGCTTTGATGCCTAGCCAGAACGCAAGGATGGCAGTGACAACAATGACTATTATCATCTTAGTATTCATATAAATATCCTAACCAATAACTACGTCTATCAAGTAATGAGTGCTTAGGCATATATCGTATATGAAATAATACGCGGATTGGGTGCTCTCCTATTTTTCCATAAACTATTCATACTCGGTCTTTAAGAACATTAATATTCATGAAAGTAAATTCATCGGTCGTTGTCTATAAAAACTTGTGCGACCAAGCTGTAGACCCAAACTCAAATCGCTATCATATGCTCTACCAGAAAATCTAAAAAAACGCGTGTTTTTGGTGAGATCATATCTCGCTTTAAATAAATAGCGTAAGTAGCACTAAGCTCTTCATAGGGACTAAAAATATGATCTGGCATGACTTGAACCAATGACCCATTCGCCAATTCACTTTTAACAGCCCACAGTGGTATTAGCGTCAGACCTGTATGATTCAATACCAGCTGCTTCTGACCATTCACCGAGTTGACTGAAACCTGACTATTAATCATCAACTTTTTACGATCTTCTGCTATCAAAAACCACTCTTTCCAACCGTTATAACCATATCGGATACATTGGTGATTAGCTAGATCATCAATCCTAAGAGGTGTGCCATTATTTTTTAAATATTGGGGGCTTGCACACAGTAGAAAATCATTAAATACCAAGTGTCTGGCAATCATGGTCGAATCAGATAAGCGTCCACTTCGAATAGCCACGTCAATATTTTCTTCTATAAGATCTACAACCCGCTCTGTTAACTCAATTTTTATATCAATATCTGGATATAGCGACATAAATTTCGGTATTAACGGCAATACCATACTTTCACCAAAACCAACTGTCATGCTGATTTTCAGCTTACCCTGTGGCGTTATTTGTAAATCATTAACGGCTCTTTTGGCATTATCAAACTCTGACACAATTCGCTGAGAGTATTCATAATATTTGTGCCCCGCTTCAGTCAAACTGGTGTTTCTGGTCGTTTTATTGAGTAGACGTACTCCCAGCTCCTTTTCAAGCACTGCTAACTGCCGTGAAATGGAAGACGGCTGTACATCAAAGATGCGGCTGGCTTCTGAAATGCTACCGGTTTCGACAACACTATTGAAGTATGCCAATCGATTTATTGAGCTCATCGCCACTCCTTTATTAAGTTGATAGGTATTCCATTTAACTGTAACCATGGCTTGCTCAAAAAGCAAAAGTAATTTGTTTACTGGGTAATGGTTTGCTGGATTAGCAACGTCTAAACTGATTCTCCTGAAACAAACAATAAGACATTCACACCAGTAAAGGGTAATAACATGAAAGCGATGATCATTAAAGAAATCGGTACAACTGCAGTTTTTCAATTGGCAGAAAAACCAAAACCAACGGCAACACTAGGCCACATGGTTGTGGAAGTGAAAGCCACTAGTGTGAACCCCATTGATACCATGCTGCGCTCAGTCGAGCTGCCTTGGTCAGAGAATTTGCCAGAGATACTACACGGTGATGTAGCTGGTATTGTGAGCGAGATAGGTACCGACGTCACTGAATTTAGTGTCGGTGACGAAGTTTATGGTATGGCTGGTGGCCTCAACGGTATTGATGGTGCACTTGCTGAATTCATGTTGGTCGATGTGCGTTTAATGGCTAAAAAGCCTAAAACACTCAGTATGAAGCAAGCCGCAGCCCTGCCGTTGGTCGCACTCACTTCTTATGAGGCACTCGTACAAAAAATGAATGTCAAAGAAGGCGATAATGTCTTGATTCATGGTGCAACAGGAGGCGTTGGTCATATTGCCGTTCAGCTAGCAAAAGTACTTGGCGCGACAGTCACCGCTACCTACTCTCCTGCTAATAGTGCATTAGCACAAACACTAGGCGCGGATCATCTAGTGGATTATACAACGGCGGAGGTTGATGATTATGTGGCGACGTATACTGACGGGGTGGGTTTTGACAAAGTTTTCGATACGGTGGCTGGTGATAATATTCAAAAATCTTTTCAAGCCGTTAGATTCAATGGCCATGTCGCCACTATTTTACCCATTGCTGATCCATTGCAAGTTGCTCTCAAAGCCTTATCCTTTCATGGTGTTTTGGTGCTCATTCCATTATTTCATGGCATCAACCATGAATCGCACGGTCGTATCCTGACAATGATTGCAGAGCTGGTTGATAGTGGCAAAATCACGCCTATCATAGATAATAGTAACTACTCTATTTGGGAGGTAGCGCGCGCGCATGACCATCTTGAATCAGGTAAAGCAGTGGGTAAAATTACGCTCACTGTATAGTACTATTCGGACGTGTCCTCATTTTAAAAATGGTGATAAAAATGAGATAAATCGCAGTCAAACAAGGAAAATAGCGCAGATAATATCGAGATATTAGTCAGCTATTTGACGCCGTTTGGCAAGATTTAGCCATTTTCAACCCATTTAGATGACTATCGATTGAATTGAGGACACGCCCTAAATAGCTGTGTTAAAAATGAGATGTTCACAGGTAGTAACGACTCTCTAAAATAACACAGCTCGCTCGTAGAAATTCTTATAACGATAGGGTTACTATTTTATTTGGAAGTTTCTAACAAATGAAATATGGGTAATCGCCACTTTGCTCTAACCGCTACCATACGGATTAAGTAACCAGCAATTAAACTAATAATGACACTGATATTACTACTAACAGCAAAATACTGAAGTATTAAATATAAACAAGCAATGATTAAAGAAACTGAAGCGTATAACTCATGATGTAAAACCAATGGGGTTTGGCGACATATTAAATCACGAAGCAATCCACCAAATACACCTGTTGCAATGGCCGCAACTATACAAACACCGTAATGGAGTCCCATGTTAAGCCCTACTTGACAACCAATAATGCTAAAGGCCGCTAGTCCTAAAGCATCCAAACGTATGAAAACGCCATTAAATTTAACAACCCATTTAGCCAACCAAGTCGTTATAAGACCAGCCACACAAACGATTAATAAATATTTAGGATGTTCTACCCAAGTTAAAGGGTAGTTACCAAGTAGGATATCTCTTACACTACCACCGCCTATCGCTGTTACACTCGCGATAAGCATAACCCCAAACCAATCCATATTCTGTCGTCCCGCGCTTAGTGCCCCCGTCATTGCCTCTGCTGTAATACCAATAATGTAAACTATACTCAAAAGCATGGAATACTCACCTTAAATCTATCCGATAATGTAAATAAAGGGGGATTGTAAAGATAAAGTTAGTGTATTACGAATGATAATTTGAATCATTTTGAAAGCATCGAGCACTGATTTACTCTAGCAACGAGAAAGCAAAAATAGTGCAACATTATTGTTACTTTATATGCAAAAGTACTGCTTTTCCCAAGCATAAATCGCGGCTTATGCGTAAGCGTCAAATTTTCATAAACAAGTAAAAAAATTACTGAATACACATGGTCACAGGCTTTGAACTCCACTATCCTAGTGCCCTGACTTAGACCTCATTGATAGAAATAGGTACAAACCAATATTCCACGCCAAGAATGGATAATGGTTTTTTAAATTGCTAAATGATGTGGGCTGTTATAGTCAATCCAAAATAAAATTGGTACAACCCATATCATGAAACAGTTTAGGTAAATTATTCTCCATCCACCCTTGGCGCAAAAACTTCGCCTGTGCCCATTTTTTCTCAATAGGGTTTAAATCGG